>JANOTE010000391.1:0-2720 GCA_031416195.1 Rhodoferax sp. | reverse complement strand
CTGTACAAATTGCCCATCACGGCCTCGTTCATGGGAACCCGGCGAAAACGATCAAATGACGCATCAAGCTGGCCCTGACCTTGCAGCGCCAAACCCATCATGCGGCTGGTCTCGGCTGATTCTTCGTCAGACTTGATTTTGCCGGCTTCAGTCATCAGGAAGCGTTTTGTCGTCAGTGCCAAATGCCCTAAAACCAGCAATGCCGCAGGAAACAGCAGCTTGAGCCACAGCGCAGCACTGGACAGCAGACCATACTCCGTCGCCAGAAGCGCCACAAACATGGCCAGTGTGATGCCAGCCGCCATCCCGGCCGAAAGGCGCGGAAGGGCCGCAATGATGTAAGCACAAACCAGCAGGAACACGGCAAGCGTTGCCCAAACTGCCCAATTCGGCTGCACGATGAAATGCTCACTCAAAATGCTGGACGTAATGTGCGCGATGGTTTCAGCCGGCGAAAGGCCGGTATGGCCCGGTACCGGGAACAGCGTGCCAACGCCAGCCGCCGTCGCGCCGATGATGACAATCTTGTCGGCGTATTTCGCAGCCGGAATCTTGCCGTTCAGGACGTCATAAAACGAATCCACGGCAAACGCTGGCTTGCCGTCCCTGCCGTTGTAGAACTGGGGCAGCATCAGTGCAGCCTCATCGGTTTTGACTTTCAATTTCCCGACCATGACCGAATCACCCGGATTCAACTTGATATCCGCCGTGGTGAGATTCAGGCTGTTCACCGCCGCAAGCAGGGCCATTGATGGAACCGCTTTGCCGTAATAGTTGATCAGGAGCGGCTCATTGCGCACCGCCCCATCAATGTCCTGCAACTGATTGAGGTGACCGATGCCTGCGGCAGCAGCGCCGATACTTTCAACCGGCTGTTGCCCCCTGATTGCCGGCGTGGAGAAGCCCTTGGTTTCGTCCAGCGCGCTGTTGAGTGCGAAACCCGGCAGCGGGCTGTCAGGTTTGCCTTGGGGCTCACCAATGACGAACACTGAAGGCACCAGCACATTTCCCGCCTTTTTCATGCTGGCGGCCAGAATGGCATCCGTGTCCAAAGCCAGCTCCGCTTCTGCGATGACTTTGGTCAACTGCTGATTGGTGGTCTGCTGGCCGACGATGAACTCAACGGTCGGGCTGGTCGGCGGGGCCGCCAGAACGTCCTTCATCCGCCGGATAAAGGTCAGGCCGCGATCAACTTGCGGCTCAAAAAAGAATGCTGTATGGACAATGGTTTTGGCCTTGGCGACCGATAGCTGGTCGATCAGCCGGGCGTGAACATCGCGGGGCCACGGCCAGCGACCGATGTTGGCAATGCTTTGATCGTCTATGGCGATCACCGCAATCCGGTCAGAGGGCTGACGGCTGCTGCTGCTGCTTGCAAAGTCGTAAAAACGGCGCTCCAGAGCGCCGAAAAAGTCGGTGGCAAAGTGAAACAGCAGCACCGCAGCAACGACGGCCAAGCCGGCAAACCAATCGGTACGCCAAAATCGACTTCGCCCGGTGAATGAATCTTTTGCCACGTCCCATCCAAACTGAAATCACCAGCCCGAAGATGGCCAGCAGACACCGCTCATCCACTCCGTTTGCACGGGTGTAACAAAGGTGCATAACATTATCAGACAGCGCCTTTGCCGACAAGAGACTTGTTCATGACGCCTTGTCGTTTTTTTGCGAAACTGTGAATCAGGAATCCTGCCGACAATATTCACAGATGGTGACCTGCGACTTCAATGTCCGTATGTGGTTTCGGCTCGGCGCCCCAGTATCTTGCCAAGTGCAACAACCAGCGCAGCACCCAAAACGCCCGCCACGGCAATGGTTGTCTCACTCATTTTGCCAAACCAGCCCACGACCGCTGGGTCCGTCAGCAGCATTTCCCCTGCCAGAAAACCCAGCAAGGCAGCGCCGATAGTGATGATGATGGGAAACCGCTCCATCACTTTGAGCAGCAACGTCGAGCCAAAAATGATGAGCGGAATGCTCACCACCAAACCCAGCACCAGCAGAGGCAAATTGCCTTTGGCGGCAGCGGCAACCGCCAACACATTGTCCAGGCTCATCACCAGATCCGCGATCAAAATGGTACGGATCGCGGCGGCCATGCTGCCAATTTCCTTGGTTTCGCCTTCACCCTCGTCCTCCTGCATCAGTAGCGTCACGCCGATGTACACCAGCAGGATGGCTCCGATCAGCTTGAGGTAAGGCAGCGCCAGCAACTGGATTGCGACGATCGTCAAAACGATCCGCATCACGATGGCAGCGGCGGAGCCCCAGAAAATGGCCTTGCCCTGCAGCTCTGGCTTGAGCGAGCGTGCAGCCATTGCGATCACCACCGCGTTGTCGCCGGACAGGATGATATTGGCCAGCATGATGGCGCCAAAGGCGCTCCACACCGCAGTAGAACTCAAATCAAGGCCAAAAAACATTGACAGTCTCCAATTTTCGAAATGAAAAACGCTTCCTATGAAGCGTTTTTCCGCAAGCTGGCAGTTTAACCACGCCTTTTGGCGTGGCTACACCGTAGTTTCGCTTACAGCAAAGCCTTTAGCAGCTTTGCCATCTCAGAGGGATTGCGCGTCACTTTGAAGCCGCACTCTTCCATCACCGCCAGTTTCGCGTCCGCCGTGTCGGCGCCACCCGAAATCAGCGCGCCCGCATGGCCCATGCGCTTGCCGGGGGGAGCCGTCACCCCAGCGATGAAGCCGACGATGGGCTTTTTCATG
>JANOTE010000390.1:0-3334 GCA_031416195.1 Rhodoferax sp. | reverse complement strand
AGAGGTGGCTGGCATGACTCAGTTTTTTGATGCGCTGGAAACGCGCCAACCCGCGGATCGCGAAGCGGCATTGATGGCTGCGTTGCCTTTGCAGATTGCTTATGCGCAAAAAAACGCATCGGCGATGGCGGAAATCCTGAGGGGCGTTGATGCGTCACAAATCACCAGCCGTGAAGCACTTTCAAAATTGCCCATCACCCGAAAAAGCGAGTTGCTTGAGCGGCAAAAAACTGCGCGCGCTACATCGGGTGGCGTAGAGATGTTCGGCGGCTTTTCCACCTTGGTGCGCGGCCCCAACATGGCGCGCGTGTTCGCGTCGCCCGGCCCGATTAACGAACCCGATGGTGTCGGCCCCGATTACTGGCGCGGGGCGCGCAGCCTCTACGCAGCGGGCTTTCGCTCGGGCGACCTGGTTCACAACGCTTTCAGTTACCACATGACGCCGGGCGCCTTCATCATGGAGTCAGCCGCCCACGCGATTGGCTGCACGGTGTTTCCGGCGGGGGTGGGCCAGACCGAGCAGCAACTGGAGGCAATTGCCGACCTGAAACCCAGCGCGTACCTTGGCACGCCGAGCTTTCTGCGCATCCTGGTTGAGAAAGCGGCAGAGGCGGGCAGTGACATCAGCAGCTTGAAGAAAGGTCTCGTGGGTGGCGAGGCGTTTGTTCCCAGCCTGCGGGATTGGTTTAGCGAGCGCGGCCTGAATGTCTACCAAAGCTACGCCACCGCAGATCTGGGGTTGATTGCGTACGAGACGAGCGCTCGCGAAGGCCTGGTGCTGGACGAGGGCGTGATCGTCGAGATCGTGCGCCCCGGCACCGGCGACCCGGTGGCGGCAGGCGAGGTGGGTGAGATGGTCGTCACCACGCTGAACCCGTCTTATCCGCTGATTCGATTTGCCACGGGCGACCTGTCAGCCCTGCTGCCGGGCCAGTGCCCCACAGGCCGCACCAATGCCCGCATCAAAGGCTGGATGGGCCGCGCCGACCAAACTACCAAGATTCGCGGCATGTTTGTACACCCCAAGCAGGTAGACGATATCGTCAAACGCTTTCCTGAAGTGGCCAAGGCCCGGCTCGTCGTCGCCGGTGAAATGGCCAACGACAACATGACGCTGAAGGTCGAAACCGCATGCAGCGGCCCGGACGCCCTGGCGCGGAAGATCAGCGATGCCATTCGTGATGTGACCAAGCTGCGCGGAGATGTGGAGCTGGTGGCCGTGGGCAGCCTGCCCAACGACGGCAAAGTGATCGAAGACGCGCGCAGTTATAAGTGATCCCGCTTAAAGTCGGTTACTCCTGCCCGCTTCCATTGTTTAAACGGCCCCTATGCAAAATTTGAATCGCACTAGACGCTTAGCGCTCGTATTAATTAGCTTTGTTGCTATAAACAGTACGATTCCTGAGGCTTCAGCCCAGGCCGCGTGGCCCGCAAAACCGGTGAAAATCGTGGTGCCCTTCGCGCCCGGAGGTACTACTGATCTACTTGCCCGCGCTATGGCGACCGAGCTTTCCAAAGCCTTCCCGCAACCCTTCATTGTAGAGAACCGCGCCGGTGCTGGCGGCAACGTGGGGGCCGATGCGGTGGCTAAATCGCCGCCTGACGGCTACACCATTTTGATGGCCACGGTGGGCACCCACGGCATCAACAAATCGCTCTATGTCAAGCTGCCGTATGACCCGCAAAAAGACTTTGCCCCCATCACCCTGGTGGCGGGCGTGCCCAATGTGATGATCATGAACGCGGAGCTGGCTAAAAAGCTCAATATCAACAGCGTGCCTGATTTCATCAAGTACGCGCGAGCCAACCCCGGCAAGCTCAACATGGCCTCCAGCGGCAATGGCACGTCGATCCACCTTTCAGGTGAGCTGTTCAAGTCAATGGCAGGTGTGTTCATGACGCACATCCCCTACACCGGCTCTGGCCCGGCGCTGCTCGGCATGATTTCAGGCAACGTCGATGTGATGTTTGACAACTTGCCGACGGCCCTGCCGCAGATCAAGAGCGGCAAGCTCAAGGCTTTTGCGGTCACCAGTGCGCAGCGCTCCAGCGCCATGCCCGAGCTGCCAACGATCGAAGAAGCCGGCAAGCTCAAAGGTTATGAAGCCAGCAGCTGGTTTGGCCTGGTAGCCCCTACAGGCACGCCGCCCGAGGTGATCAGCCGCCTTCAGCAAGAGGTGGCCAAGGCGCTGGCCAGCCCGGCAGTGAAAGAGCGGCTGGTGGCACAAGGCGCAATTCTGGGCGGCAATTCGACGCTGGAGTTCACGGCATTCATTGACGCAGAAATCAAGAAATGGGGCCCTGTCGTGAAGGCCTCTGGCGCCAAGGTGGATTGATCACCGCAACCCTTGGGTGCTTCAAACGCCCCAAACGATTTCGGCACCCGCCTTTTCGCAACGCTTAAGCATTTCAACCAGCGGATGCGCGCGCTGTCGAAGCGACACGGCCTCCATCGGGGGTGCCTTTTGGCCCTGCGCCACGGCCTGCACAACGGCGGCCCTTTGTTCAGCCTCTTCCGCATCGATGGCCGCATTCAGCGCGGCGATGGCATCCTGCATCTGCACTGGCTGCAGAATACCTCTGGCCTCATAGTCTCGGCCATTCGCGCGACCGATGATGTCCAGCATGCGTTTCCCGTTGGCCTGCAGCATGATGACATCGCCTGCCGCTTTGGATTTGAATTTGTAAAGCATTTGAGTGATTATTCCCTAAAGGCCGGCATGTTCTGTTCGTGCCGCTCGCCAGCCCTTGACGAACGCGTGACTCAGTCCGTAATCGCCTGGTAGACCAGCGTCTTGACCATCTTGCGGTAGTACGCGCGCGTGGCTGCCGGTCCCTGCGACATCAATACGGCCACCAGTTGCTCCTTCGGGTCGATCCAGAAGTAGGTGCCGCCGTAGCCGGCCCACATGGCCTCGCCAGCATTGCCGGGTATGGCTGCCATGCCGGCGCCGTTGCGCACCAGGAAGCCCAGTCCAAATCCGTAGCCCTGGGTGCCCAACAGCAGCTCGGAAGCCAGCGCAGGCACGCTCGGGCGATCGCCGGTGTGGTCGCTCATCATCAGTTCGGTCGTCGGGCGGCTGACGACACGTTGGCCGTCGAGACTGCCGCCGTTGAGCATTGCTTGCGCGAAGCGCAGGTAGTCGATCGCGGTGCCCACGGCCCCGGCTCCGCCGGAGTCGTTGCCAGGTGGGCGCGAAACGTCGATCTGCGGGCTCACGAAGTTGCCGCTCGTCGGGCGCGCGAAGGGTTGCGCAAGGCGCGGCATCTTCTCGGCCGGTACGTGGAAGGCGGTGTCTTTCATCGCCAGCGGCTTGAACACGCGGTCTTCGAG
>JANOTE010000389.1:0-2336 GCA_031416195.1 Rhodoferax sp. | reverse complement strand
TCACCAGCAGTTGGCCCAAAGAGGCGAAAGACGATCCGCAAAGCCGCTTCATCAACGAACGCAGCCACGCCAACATCCAGAAAGATGGCACCTACAGCGTCATTCCGCGCATGTGGGGGGGCGAGACCACCGCGAGCGAGTTGCGCCGCATTGCGGATGCGGTGGACAAATACAAAATCCCCACCGTCAAAGTCACCGGCGGGCAACGCATCGACTTGCTCGGTGTCAAGAAAGAAGATTTGCAAGCGGTGTGGAAAGACATCGGCATGCCCAGCGGCCACGCCTACGCCAAAGCGCTGCGCACGGTGAAAACCTGCGTGGGCAGCGAGTGGTGCCGCATGGGCACGCAAGATTCAACGCAGATGGGCAAAGACCTGGAGCGCGCGATGTGGCGCATGTATGCGCCGCACAAGGTCAAATTTGCGGTGAGCGGTTGCCCGCGCAATTGCGCTGAAGCGGGCATCAAAGATGTGGGCATCATCGGCGTGGACAGCGGCTGGGAGATGTATGTGGCGGGCAATGGCGGCATCAAAACCGAGGTCGCACACTTTTTCACCAAGCTCAAAACACCCGCCGATGTTTTGGAATACACCGGTGCATTTTGTGAGCTGTACCGACAGGAAGGCTGGTACCTGGAGCGCACCGTGCATTACGTCAACCGCGTGGGGCTGGATTACGTCAAGAAGAAAATCCTGGAAGACCATGAAGGCCGCAAGGCGTTGTGGGAGCGGCTGCAGTTTGCATTGGATGGCGAGCCCGACCCATGGTTTGAGCTGGACAAAGCTTCGGTCGATACACGCCAATTTGAGGCGATCGCAGCATGACAGCATTTAGCACAGAATGGAAGCGAATCTGCTTCGTGACCGACATCCCGGTGCTGGGCTCTCGCCGCATCTCGCGCGCCCAAGGCATGGACGTGGCGGTGTTTCGCAACAGTGAAGATGCTGTATTTGCGCTGTTGGATCGCTGCCCCCACAAGGGCGGGCCGCTAAGCCAGGGCATCGTTCATGGCATGCACGTGGCTTGCCCGCTGCATAACTGGAACATCGGCCTGGCAGATGGCTGTGCCAAGTCACCTGACGAGGGCTGTACGCCGAAGTTTGCGGTGCAGGTGAGCGATGGCTCGGTGTTCCTGAATGCCATCGAGCTGAAGACTCTGGCGCTGGATTTGCCTAAACCTCTTGCCGGCCCCGCGCTCAAAGCCGCCATGGCGTGATTGCAGGCATGACGGACGCAAACGCGAGGGAGACCAAATCTACCTGCCCTTACTGTGGCGTAGGTTGCGGTGTGATTATTGAATCGAGCAACAACCAAATCACTGGTGTGCGGGGCGACCCGGATCACCCGGCCAATTTTGGGCGGCTGTGTACGAAAGGCTCGACCTTGCATTTGACGGCAAGCAGCGCGGTCACGTTGCAAACGCGTTTGCTGCAACCCATGCGCCGCTCGCACCGAGGCGACAAACCCCAGGCCATCAGTTGGAACAGCGCGCTGGATTTTGCCGTGGAAGGCTTTGCCCAAATCATCCGCGATCATGGCCCTGATGCCGTCGGTTTTTACGTGTCTGGCCAGTTGCTTACTGAAGACTATTACGTCTTTAATAAACTCGCCAAGGGCCTGATCGGCACCAATAACATCGACACCAACTCGCGCCTGTGCATGAGCAGCGCGGTGGCCGGCTACAAGCAAACGCTGGGGGCGGATGCACCGCCCACCTGCTACGACGATGTGAACCATGCATCGTGCATCTTTATCGTCGGCTCCAACACGGCCTACGCGCATCCGATTCTGTTTCGCCGAATCGAAGATGCGAAAAAAGCCAACCCGGCTTTGAAGATCATCTTCTGCGACCCCCGCAAGACCGACACTGCTGGCATCGCAGATTTGTACCTGCCCCTACAGCCCGGCACGGATGTGATGCTGTTCAACGGCATGCTGCACATCATGCTGTGGGAAGGTTGGACCGACGCGGCTTACATCAGCGCGCACACCAACGGCTTTGACGACCTTAAAACCACCGTGCGCGAATACACGCCCGAGCTGGTGGCGCAAACCTGTGGCATCACCAAGGCTGCGCTGTTTGAAGCAGCCAAGCTGTTTGCAACGTCCAGCGCGACGCTCAGTCTGTACTGCCAGGGCTTGAACCAATCCAGCAGCGGCACTGCCAAAAATGCTGCACTGATCAACCTTCACCTGGCCACAAGGCAAATCGGCAAACCCGGCGCTGGCCCGTTCTCGTTGACTGGCCAGCCCAACGCAATGGGCGGTCGCGAAGTCGGTGGATTGGCCAACCTCATCAGCGCGCACCGCGATATGGCCAACCCCGCGCATCGCGC
>JANOTE010000388.1:0-3327 GCA_031416195.1 Rhodoferax sp. | reverse complement strand
GAATTAAACTGACGTCGATCCATGAGAGCACTCCAGTGAAGAAAATAATTTTGCTACCCCTCATCGCAACGGCCCTGGTAGCCGTTGGGATGACCGTCTATTTGAACACGGGCATCAGCGCCGCCCCGGCGTCAACCTTTGTGCTGCTGGACGGCTCCAAAAAGACCACCGAGAACCTTAAGGGCCGCGTGACCTTGGTTAATTTTTGGGCCACCAGTTGTGTCACCTGTGTGGCTGAAATGCCAAAGTTGATCGCGACCCACAACAAGTACAAAGCGCAGGGGTTTGACACGATTGCCGTTGCGATGAGTTACGACCCACCCAGCTACGTCGTCAATTTTGCGCAGACCCGTCAATTGCCGTTTAGCGTGGCCATCGACAACACGGGCAGCGTTGCCAAGGCGTGGGGCGACGTCAAACTAACGCCCACCACCTACCTGGTCAACAGGCAAGGCGAGATCGTGAAGCGTTATGTGGGTGAGCCCGATTTTGCGGAAGTACACCGCTTGATTGAACGCCTACTGGCAAGCGGATGAATCACCGCCTGCTACGGTATTTGATTTAGAGCCGACGATTTCGAACTGATTATTCTTTACGGAAAGCGTCGTGGCAGCTCTTGCAAGTTCCGCCGGTGGCGCCGACCGCCGCTTTGATCGAATCCAGGTTGCCAGTGCGCGCGGCGGCGGCCAATTTCACCATTTCGGCCTGCATCTTGTCGCCGGATTCCTTGAATTTCGCGTTGTCGGTCCAGATTTCAGGTTTGGCACGGGTCGTGGCGCCCTTGTCGGTTCCTTCGCCGAATCCGGCCCACGGAAGTTTGGACATTGTTTCAGCGATGGTCGCGTTGTCTGCGGCCACTTTTGCATCAAAAGGGATTTTTCCATTGGCCATACCCGCCACGCGACCAAAATGAGCGCCCATCACGGTCATTGCCGATTGCCGGTACTTAATGGCATCTTCAGGCTTGGCAAACTGGGCCGCAACTGGCATTGACAGGCAAACGGTGGCTGCGCAGAGAGTCAGCGATGCAAATGCTTTCATAGGGGTTCCCGAGTGTGGTTAAGGGTAAATTGGCCTCGCCTTGCCGGTGCAAGTGCCGTCGGATAGAGTTTAGTATCCTCACACAAGTTCTGGTAATTTTGAGATGTTCGGGTATCTACCAAGTCGTGGTCCACCTTGGGGGTAACAAAGTCATGATGGGCTGCTTTGATCATGGCAAAACAACATGGCAACGCAATCTTGGAGAGAATCAATGCAGCACACGACCCGGGTCTGGGACTTGCCCACCCGCATATTTCACTGGGGGCTCGTCACTTTGGTGATGGGCTTGGTCGCCACCGGGCTGATTGGCGGCAACGCGATGGTTTGGCACATGCGATTCGGTTTTGCGGTGCTAAGTCTGCTGCTGTTTCGCGTCGTGTGGGGACTGATTGGCGGGCGTTGGTCGCGTTTTGCGTCCTTCATTTATGCGCCTCGCACAGTTCTGGCCTATCTGAAAGGTGCTGGCAAGCCCGAACATTCCGTGGGCCACAATCCGCTGGGCGCGGGCTCTGTTTTTGCCATGCTGCTGTTTCTCCTGGCGCAAGTGGGCTCAGGGCTGGTCAGTGATGACGACATTGCCACGTCGGGGCCACTGTCAAAATTTGTGTCCAACGCCATCGTCAGTTCCGCGACCTCATATCATAAAAACGTCGGTAAATATGTGCTCCTCGTGCTGGTGGTGCTGCACATTGCCGCCATCATTTTTTACCTGATGAAGAAAAGAGAGAACTTGATTACACCGATGATTCATGGCGACAAGCTGTTGGAACACCCGCTTCCCGCTTCCCGGGACGACGCCAGCAGCCGCGCCTTGGCGGCTGTTGTTTTTGCGGTGTGCGCGGGCTTGGTAGCGATCGGTGTCAAGCTTGCGGGTTAAAGTTACCGCTTAAGTTCACCGTTCAAGGCTCGCTCCCACGTCACCTCACGACTCGCCGCGCCTGCAACTGTCCGTTAGCCTTTGGCTTGGGCCAGCAGGGTCGCTGCACCACTCACTTCGAACTTGCCCGGCGCTTCAACGTTCAGTGCGGTCACCTTGCCATTTTTGACCAGCATGGAGTAGCGGTTGCTGCGCAGGCCCATACCGCGCGCTGTCAAGTCAAGCGTCAACCCGGTGGCCTGCGCAAAGGCGGCACTGCCATCAGCCATCATCCGTACTTTGCCCTCAGATTTTTGATCGCGCGCCCAGGCACCCATCACAAAAGCATCATTCACGCTAACGCACCAAATCTCATCGACACCCGCAGCCTTGAAATCGTTGAAATGCTCAAGGTACGGTGGCACGTGCTTGGCCGAGCAGGTCGGCGTGAAGGCACCTGGCAGCGCGAACAAGGCGATCGTCTTCCCGGCAGTGGCTTTCGCTACATCGACCGCGTTGGGGCCAATGCTACAACCGTCACCTTCCACCTCAGAAAACTCCATGAGCGTCACTGAAGGAAGGGTGTCACCAACTTTAATCATCTAAATACTCCTAGGTAGAACAGAACAGTCGCGAAAGAATTGAAAACGGCCCACATTGTGAGCCGTTTATGGAAAATTTGCTGGCACTGCCTTGTACAAGACTTGCCAACAAACTTGATTCGTGCCGTGTTGTACGGCTAAACCGCAGCAGCCTTTTGAACCAGCTTGGTCGCAACCCAGTTCTTGGTTTTAGAGATCGGACGGCTTTCAACGATTTCGATCATGTCGCCCATTTTGTACTCGCCTTTTTCGTCATGCGCGTGGTACTTGCTGGATTTTCCGACAATCTTGCCGTAGAGCTCATGCTTGACGCGGCGCTCGATCAGCACCGTCACAGTCTTGGCACGCTTGTCGCTGACCACCCTGCCAACCAAGGTGCGCTTGAGGGATTTTTTAGCTTCCGTCATGGGGGCTCCTTATTTAGTTGCAACGGTAGCCGTTGCTGTTTGCTTTTCGACAAGAATTGTCTTGGCGCGAGCACTGTCACGACGTGCAGAGCGCAGCGTGGCGGTGTTACCGAGTTGTTGTGTGGCTTTTTGCATGCGCAGGCCAAAGTGGGCTTTTTGCAGCGCTTTGACTTCCGTTTGCAGACCAGTCACGTCTTTTTGGCGCAGTTCAGAGGTTTTCATATCATTTGCTTCTGAATTATTGGCCAATCATGCGGGCCACGAAGGTGGTGCGCAGCGGCAGTTTGGCAGCCGCCAAACGAAATGCTTCACGGGCCAACTCTTCGGTAACGCCAACGATTTCAAACACAATCTTGCCAGGCTGGATTTCGGCCACGTAATACTCAGGGTTGCCCTTGCCGTTACCCATGCGAACCTCGGC
>JANOTE010000387.1:0-5354 GCA_031416195.1 Rhodoferax sp. | reverse complement strand
GGCGGATGGTCTAAAGGTCGCGCGTGAACATGTGTCTGTAGGCGTGCCGATGATCGTGCTGGAGACGGCACTGCCCATCAAATTCGCGGAAACCATTGTTGAGGCGTTGGGCCGCGCGCCAGATCGACCTGCGCAGTTTGAAGGCATCGAGGCGTTGCCAAAACGCGTGGTGTCCATGTCCAAAGACGTGGCCGCTGTCAAGGCTTACATCAGCCAGCACTGCGATTGAGCATTAAGAACAAAAGACAAGACTCTCATGAACGTTATTGGAATTTCAGGATTTTCGGGCTCGGGCAAAACGACTTTGGTCGAGCGCCTCATCCCGCTGTTACGCGAACGCGGGCAACGTGTGTCGGTGGTCAAGCACGCGCATCACAGCTTCAACATTGACCATGAGGGCAAAGACACCTGGCGGCACCGCGAGGCCGGTGCGTTTGAGGTGGTGGTTGCCAGCAACACGCGGCTGGCCCTGATGCGTGAGTTCGAGCAGCCCGCCACTTTGACGGTGCATCAGTTGATTGCCGAACTTTATGACGGTGTGGACTGGGTGATTGTGGAAGGCTTCAAGCACAGCGATCTGCAAAAGATCGAAGTCTGGCGCGCCTCCGAGGGCCAAAAAGCCCGGTATGTGGACGACCCTTTCATCGTGGCGATTGCCACCGACTCGGCCGACCTGTTGCCTGAACCCACGCAGCGCCCGGTGCTTGATTTGAACCAGCCGCAGGAGGTTGTTGACTGGATGTTGGCCAACGCCGCACGCTTTGACTATCGTGCAGAGGCGTTCGCATGAGTACGCAACGTGTGCCTTTAATGTCTCTGGATGACGCGCTGGCGCAACTGCTGGCACATGCCGCAGTGTTGCAGCACGCTGAACATGTTTCCACCTTCGATGCCGATGGCCGTGTGCTGGCGCAGGATGTGGTCTCTAAGCTGCAAGTGCCGCCGCACGACAACAGCTCGATGGACGGCTATGCCTTGCGTTGTGCCGATGTCGTGCGGCTTGGTGCTGTGTTGACCGTATCGCAGCGAATTGCTGCCGGCTCCAGTGGCGCGGCTTTGCTGCAAGGCACGGCGGCGCGCATCTTCACCGGCGCCCCCATCCCAGCAGGAGCGGATGCGGTGGTGATGCAGGAGGACTGCGTTGCAATCGGTTCGACGCACGACCCAAAACTGGTTCATGAGATTCAAGTCAACACGCTGCCCAAGCCCGGTCAATGGATTCGCCGCGCAGGTGAAGACGTGACGCGAGGCGCGGTGGTGCTCTCAAAAGGAGATCGGCTCACACCCGCCTGCCTGGGGCTGGCTGCCAGCGTCGGCATGAACCGCTTGCAGGTGGCGCGCCAACCGCGTGTCGCGCTTTTCTCCACAGGTGATGAGCTAGTCATGCCGGGCGATGTGGCGCCTGCTGACATGAGGCCCGGCGCGATCTACAACTCCAACCGTTTCTTTCTGCGCGCGCTGCTGCTTCGCCTGGGTTGCACGGTGACCGACTTTGGCATCGTGCCAGATCGCCTGGATGCCACGCTGAACGCGCTGCGAGCCGCCTCTGCCGAGCATGACGTGATTCTCACGAGCGGCGGTGTATCTGTCGGCGAGGAAGACCACATCAAACCCGCCGTGCAGGCACTGGGTGAGCTGAACCTGTGGCAGATCGCCATCAAGCCAGGCAAGCCGTTTGCTTACGGCAAAGTCGGTGCAGCGCACTTTATGGGGCTACCGGGTAACCCGGTCTCAAGCTTCATCACGTTTTTGGTGTTGGTTCGTCCGTTCTTGTTGAAACTTCAAGGGGCGAGTGATGTCGTGGCCAAAGCTGTCGCCATGCCTGCCCATTTCAATTGGCCCAAAGCCGACAAACGCAGCGAGTTTTTGCGTGTGCGGCGCAACGCAAAAGGCGGACTTGACTTGTTCCCCAATCAAAGCTCAGGTGTATTGACTTCAGCCGTTTGGGGCGATGGCGTGGTGGACAACTCGCCGGGCAACACCATCGCAGTGGGCGATGTCGTTCAATTCATCGCCTTTTCGGATATGTTGTCATGAAAATCACCGTCAAATATTTCGCATCGATTCGCGAAACCATCGGTGTCGGCAGCGAATCGGTCACCACCTCAGCCTCAACACTGGCTGAGCTGCGTGACGAGCTGGTAGCACGAGGCGGGCAGCATGTGCTCGCCCTGGCACGTGGCAAAACACTTCGCATGGCGTTGAATCAAACCATGGCGGATGAAGCCACAGTGATTTTGGACGGTGCCGAAGTCGCGTTCTTTCCGCCGGTTACAGGTGGTTAGTTGGAGTGGCTGGCCGCGTTCGCAGCAGTTGCGAAGTCTATTTACCACAATTGTAGTAAATTTTAATCAAAAACCAGTTTGAAAACCGGTTTTCACCGAAAATCATAGTTAAATAGGCCTCTAGCTCCCGTGTTAATTGCATAACAAGATGCTATTTTTATAGCATACAAATTCTCGCAATGACGATGCAGCCGGTTGGCGAACTACGTCAACGAAAGCGGCGGTGCCACAATCTGCCCATGTCTATTCAGCGCGTCTCCATTCAAACCCAGGACTTCAACCTTGCCGACGAGGTCAATGGCCTGCGTGTCGCCGACACGCGCGTGGGTGCGGTGTGCTCATTCATTGGCACCGTGCGGGACCGCAATTCAGGCCCTGCCGCAGAGATAAGCTCGCTGGAGTTGGAGCACTACCCCGGCATGACCGAGAAGTCGATTGAGGCGATGATCGACGCGGCGCACCAACGTTTTGACATCTTTAGTGCCCGCGTGATTCACCGCATTGGCCTGCTGCATCCGCTAGATCAAATCGTGCTGGTGGCCGTCACGTCGGCGCACCGGGGCGAGAGCTTCAAGGCCTGCGAGTTCTTGATGGACTACCTTAAAACGCAGGCTCCATTTTGGAAAAAAGAGCAAACGCCCCAAGGTGCGAAGTGGGTGGATGCG
Organism: Rhodoferax sp.; assembly: GCA_031416195.1. Lineage (GTDB taxonomy): Bacteria > Pseudomonadota > Gammaproteobacteria > Burkholderiales > Burkholderiaceae_C > JANYCG01. The sequence goes on along the minus strand of JANOTE010000387.1, from coordinate 2,404 downwards.
CGCGTAAGTGATGATGATGCGCTGGCCCGCTGGGGCATCAAACCCACTGGCACAAACGTCGGATCAGCTTAGTTCAAACCTAGTCCAGGCCTAATTCAAGTACTGCGGGCGCGCTACGGCTTCTTTGCCGGGAGCCAGCTCTGCGTCTAAAGGACTCACCGTGCAAACAGACCATTGGGATGCAGCGAAGGCGGTCTCCAGCAAATGCATGAAGCCGTGCATCAGGCGCTCGTCCAGATCCATTCGCACGTCTCGTTTTTCATCTGCCGGGCTAGCACCGGCCACACTGTGCCCGGTGAACTTCACGGTCAAATGCAAATTGGCCAGCGGCGTGATGGCCACTGTGCTGACCAGCAGCGCGGGCACAGCGCTTCGCTCGGTTGAGGCTGCTTCCTTGAACGGGGTTACAAAGTCAGACGTGCGCAGCGTGGCATCCTTGTTGAATTCGCTCAAGATCTCACGAATTTTAGGGTCGCGGGCGCTGAACCCCGTGCCCTGCTCCGCAGCCAAGGCGGCACTCTTGGCCGTTTGTTCGGCGGTCAATTTGCGCATCAGCGGCAACACGCCCAGCGTCAGTCTGCGGCTTAGCCACAGCCGGATTTCCTCGCCGGTTTTGGTGTTGATGCGAACCAGCAGACGATCCTGCTCGGCATCAAATTTCAGGTTGAGTTGGTGAATCTGCATGGCAAATTCTAAAGCGCGCCCTTGTCGCTTGCCCCGAGCCTGTATTTCGCGGTTTCTTTGACCATCCTTTGACAAAGATCAACTGCATATAAGGGTTGAAATTGGTTGCTTGCCCCCAAAATAGCAGCCATGAGAACCGACAAACTAACCACCAAATTTCAAGAAGCGCTTGGCGACGCGCAAACGCTCGCTCTGGGCAATGACCACGCCTTCATCGAGCCCGCCCACGTGCTGGCGGCGATGCTACGCCAGGAAGACGGTCCCAAGGCGCTGTTGCAACGCGCGGGGGTCAACGTGCCGGGTCTGCTGGCAGCGGCTGAGGTGGCCATGAAGAAGCTGCCGCAGGTGCAAGGTCACGATCAGGTGCAAGTAGGGCGCGACATGGTTTCGCTGTTGCAGGCCTCTGAGAAAGAATCCATCAAGCGGGGTGATCAGTTCATCGCAGGCGAGCTGTTTTTACTCGCACTGACTGACAGCAAGCAGGACATCAGCAAGATCGCCAAGGAAAGCGGCTTGACCCGCAAAGCACTTGAGGCCGCTATTGATGCCGTGCGTGGTGGCCAAAACGTCAACAGCGCCGACGCGGAAGACCAGCGTGAATCGCTCAAAAAATACTGCATTGACCTGACCGAACGCGCCCGCATGGGCAAGCTCGATCCAGTGATTGGCCGCGATGATGAAATCCGCCGCGCCATCCAGGTCTTGCAGCGCCGCACTAAAAACAACCCGGTGCTGATTGGCGAGCCGGGCGTTGGCAAGACCGCGATCGTGGAAGGCCTGGCGCAGCGCATCGTGGCGGGCGAAGTGCCTGAGTCGCTCAAAGGCAAACGCGTGTTGTCGCTCGACATGGCCGCGCTGTTGGCCGGTGCCAAGTTCCGTGGTGAGTTTGAAGAGCGTCTGAAAAATGTGCTCAAGGATCTCGCCAAAGACGAAGGCCAAACCATCGTTTTCATTGATGAACTCCACACCATGGTCGGCGCGGGCAAGGCCGAGGGCGCGATGGACGCGGGCAACATGCTCAAACCTGCGTTGGCGCGCGGCGAGCTGCATTGCGTGGGCGCGACCACGCTGGACGAATACCGCAAGTACATCGAGAAAGATGCGGCACTGGAGCGTCGTTTTCAGAAAATTCTGGTCGGTGAACCGACCGTGGAGGCGACGATTGCCATCCTGCGCGGCCTGCAGGCGCGCTACGAAACACACCACGGCGTGCAGATCACCGACCCAGCCATCGTCGCTGCGGCGGAGCTGAGCCACCGCTACATCACCGACCGCTTTTTGCCCGACAAAGCGATTGACCTGATCGACGAAGCGGCATCAAAAATCAAGATTGAGCTGGACTCCAAGCCCGAGGTCATGGACAAGCTGGATCGCCGCCTGATCCAGTTGCAGATTGAGCGTGAGGCGGTGAAGCGCGAGAAAGACGATGCCTCGAAAAAGCGCTTCGAGCTGATCAACGACGAAATCAAAAACCTGCAAAAAGAGATTGCCGACCTGGATGAAATCTGGAAGGCCGAGAAGGCCCAGGCTCAGGGCAGCAAAACCATTATGGAAGACATTGAAAAAGTCCGCTTCCAGATCGAAGACCTGTCCCGCAAGGGCGATTTCAACAAGGCGGGCGAGTTGCAATATGGCACCCTGCCGGGCCTGGAAAAGCAACTCAAGGAAGCGCAAACCGCAGAGGCCGGGAAAGCAAAGAACGCGAAAGATGGCGGTCGCC
>JANOTE010000386.1:0-6007 GCA_031416195.1 Rhodoferax sp. | reverse complement strand
GCTGTGCAAGCCAGCGTCGATCAAGCCACACACGCATTTCACGGGTGAAATCTATGTGCTCAGCAAAGATGAGGGTGGCCGTCACACGCCGTTCTTCAACAACTACCGCCCGCAGTTCTACTTCCGCACGACCGACGTGACCGGCGCGATTGAGCTGCCAGAAGGCAAAGAGATGGTGATGCCGGGCGACAACGTGAGCATCACGGTCAAGCTGATCAACCCGATTGCGATGGAAGAAGGCCTGCGCTTTGCCATCCGTGAAGGTGGCAAGACGGTCGGCGCCGGTGTGGTGGCGAAGATTATTGCCTAAGCCATTCCTACCTTTAAGTATCTTTAAGGAACCATCATGGCAACCAAGCAAAAAATCCGCATCCGCCTGAAGGCGATTGACTACAAACTGATCGACCAGTCCGCCGCTGAAATTGTGGACACCGCCAAGCGCACCGGCGCGATTGTCAAAGGCCCCGTGCCTTTGCCAACCCGCATGAAGCGTTTTGACATTCTGCGTTCACCGCACGTCAACAAAACCTCGCGCGATCAGTTTGAAATCCGTACGCACCAGCGTCTGATGGACATTGTTGACCCCACTGACAAGACCGTTGACGCGTTGATGAAGCTCGATCTGCCTGCGGGCGTGGATGTCGAGATCAAGCTTCAATAAGCGCAAGCACTCAGAAACGAAAAAGGCCTGCACGAACGTGCGGGCCTTTTTTTATGGGCGATGCGATTAACGCTTCACACGCGCGGCATGCTTAGGCTTGGCTCATCTTCGAGCATCATGCGATCTGCCCACACCTTTAACTTCGTGGTGTCTGAGCGCAGCACCTCCTGCTTCACCGCCAGAATTTGTGCGGGGTGCATCGAAAAGCTGCGCAAGCCCAAACCGAGAAGCAAGCGCGTTAAGGTCGTATCGCCCGCCATTTCGCCGCACACGCTTACGCCTTTGCCTTGCGCGTTGCACTCTTTGATGGTCTCGCTGACCAGGCGCAGCACCGCCGGATGCAAAGGATCGTAAAGGTGCGCGACGGATTCATCCGCGCGGTCTATCGCCAGTGTGTACTGAATCAAGTCATTGGTGCCGATGGACAGGAAATCAAAGTACTTCAGAAACAGCTTCAGCGTTAACGCCGCGGCGGGCACCTCAATCATCGCGCCTAGTTGTACGGCCCCGTACGCAACGCCCCGGTTGTCCAGCTCGGCGCGGGCATGATCCAGTAACGACAAGGTTTGGCGAATTTCGCTGCCATGCGCCAACATCGGGATCAAGAGATTCACGCGGCCATGCATGGCTGCCCGCAAAATCGCGCGCAATTGGGTCAAGAACATCGCCGGGTCGGCCAAGCTCCAGCGAATCGCGCGCAGCCCCAACGCCGGGTTAAGGTGCGCATCGTCACGCAGCGTTTTATCGCTTGATTTGCCCAGCGGTTTGTCCGCGCCAATGTCCACCGTGCGGATGGTGACCGGCAGACCCTGCATGCCCTCAATCGCGCGTTTGTAGGCTTCGTACTGCTCGTTCTCGTCGGGCAATTGGCCCGCGCGACCCATGAACAGAAATTCGCTGCGAAACAGCCCGACGCCCACCGCACCGGCCTTGACGGCACCCGGCGCATCCTCGGGCATTTCAATATTGGCCAGCAGCTCAATTTTTTGCCCATCCATCGTGATGGCAGGTGTGTGCAGCAAGCGACTTAATCGGCCTCGCTCCAACTCCAACTGGCGTTGCTTGAAACCATACTCGGCCAGGATGATGGGCGACGGATCGACGATCACAATGCCCGCATCGCCGTCGATGATGACCCAATCGTCCTGACGCACGATATGGCTGGCCAAGCGCGCGCCCACCACGGCGGGGATGTCCATGCTGCGCGCCACAATTGCGGTGTGCGAGGTTTTTCCGCCGACATCGGTGATGAATCCGGCAAACACGCTTTGCTTGAACTGCAGCATATCGGCGGGTGACAAATCATGCGCGATCAGCAGCAGCGGCACGTCGATGGTGTCGTCCAGCAGCAGATCTTGCTGCGATTTCTGACGTGTACCGCGCGGCGGTCTGGGCGCAGTGATGGGTGAGGGCACGCCTTTCATGGCCCGCAGCACGCGCTCGGTGATCTGCTCCAGATCGGCCTTGCGTTCACGCAGATACTCGTCTTCCATCTCGTCAAACTGGCGGGCAATAACCTCAAACTGAGAGGTCAGCGCCCACTCCGCGTTGTACAAGCGGTCTTTGATCCAATGCTTCACGCCCAGAATCAGCTCGTCGTCTTCGAGCAGCAACAGGTGGACATCCAGCAGTGCGGCCAGCTCATGCGGTGCCTCTTTGGGGCCCATCAGTGCGATGCTTTTTTGCAGACGATGAATCTCGTCAACCACCGCGTTGCGGCCCACGCGAACCCGGTCAATCTCAGCATCGACCTGATCGGTTTCGATGAAGTAATGCGCCACATCCATGTGGCTGGAGGCCACGATCACCGCGCGCCCAATGGCGATGCCACGGGCGACCGCCAGCCCGTGGATTGAGAACGTCACTCGCCTTCTCCGAACTTGTCGTTGATGAGAAAAAGCAGCGCATCCATCCCTTCTTGTTCGCGCTCGCCGTTCGTCTCCACCTCGATGGTCGAGCCGATGCCTGCGGCCAACATCATCACGCCCATGATGCTTTTGGCGTTGACGCGGCGCTCGCCTTTGGCCAGCCATACCTCGCACGGGAAGCTGCCGGCCAGTTTGGTGAGCTTGGCCGACGCGCGGGCGTGCAGGCCCAGCTTATTGCTGATGCTGATGGATGTCTTGATCATTTTTCTTCTTCAACTGATTTTGCGGAGCGGTGACGGCGACTTGCATCACACCTTGCGCGCCACCAGCCAGCGCACGGGCGACCAGCGCGTCCAGCGGCTCATGCCGATAGGTCATGGTGCGCACCAGCATCGGCAAGTTCACGCCAACGATCAAGCGCGACTTCACGCCATCGACCAGCTTTTGTGCGATGTTGCACGGCGTGGCACCAAACATGTCGGTCAGCACCAGGGTGCAGGGCAAGCCCAGCTTGTCTTGCGCCGCGCGGGCGGCGTTCAAGGTGGATTCGGGCGGCGTGTTGGGTTGCACGTCCACCGCCTCGATCTTGCTGGCGGCATCTGGGAACACGTGCAGTACGCACGCGCGCAGGGCGCTGGCAAGCGGCGTGTGGGCGATGATGAGGATCCCGTTGTTCATAGATATTCAGGCTGCCATTATGGCTTTTTGATGCCCGCAGCCAGCAGAAAATGAAGGTACGAGCCGACACAGCAAACCAGAAACACGCCAAGCGAAGCCTGGAACGCAGCCACCTCGGTCAAACCCAGCGCCCTGAAGCCGTCAATTAGCAAGCCAATGCCCCATTGAATGATAAACACGCCTGAAAAGATCACCAGGTTGTACGCCGACAGCGCCCGCCCTGCGAGGGCTGCAGGAAACGCCATACCGACCGAGGGCTGCGCCAGCGATACGAAGGTGCAACTCATGCAATACAGTGTCAAACCGAGCGCCGTCCATGGGCCCAGGCGGCCCGCTGCAAAAATGACCAGCGCCAGGAAGATGAAGCTCAAAGGCATGCCAGCGGTGATCAAACGCTCGGCATTCAAGCCGCGTTTGACCAGCCACGGGCTCAGCAGGCCCCACAGCCAAAAGCTGACCAGCATGCCGATATTGAGCCAAAACAGGCCCGTGGCCGCTTCAATCGGGGTGTACCCGGCCACCCGGGTCATCCACGGCACGACCCACAGCGTCTGCATCGCCACCAGGCCGCCATAGGTGAAGAAGCCAATCGGCGCCATTTTGCGAAAGTACGGGTGCGCCCAGACCTCGGCATAACCTGGTGAGGGCGGTTTTTGACCAATGGGGTGGGTTGGCGCAGTCATCGGTTTTTTCGACCAAGCAGGCACTTGCCAATAAATCAACAACATGGCCAACGCCAGCAGAACTGCCAAGCCCACAAACAAAGCGCGCCAGCCAAACAATGGCATCAACCATTGCACCGGCAACGTGGATGCGACCATGCCGAGCGAGCCCGTCATCAGCATCCACGAGTTGGCGCGCATCAAGGTGGCTGAATCAAACCATCTGCGGTAACCCGTGAGCGCAGCCATCAAGCAGGCGCTGACCCCCACGCCGCAAAGGATGCGCGCCAGCAGCAGGCCGATGAAGCCACCGGCCCACGAAAACGCCACGCAGCCGATCACCGCAATCGCCAGCAGACTCAAGATGACGCGCTTGGGGCCATGGCGATCCAGCCAATGGCCCAGCGGAAGTTGCATCGCCGCAAACCCTAGAAAATAACCGCCCGCCAACAAGCCCAGGTCTTTCGCGCCAAGCGCCAACTCAGCCGTGAGCGCGGGCGAAATCGTGGCGGTGATGGAGCGGATCAAGGCCGACAGAAAATAGGCTGCCGCAAACGCCAGAAAGACCAAAATTGCATCGCGTCGGGACAACAGGAACGGTTGGCTCATTGGAACTTCAATCCCGAAAAGTAAGTGTCTGTCATGTCGGGTGTGACGATGGGTGCGTACACCGCTGCGTGGAACACCTGCGGGCCGCGCGCAAACCAAACGCCTTGTAGGTGTACTGGGCTTCCATCGCCGCGCTTGCCTTGGGCGGTTGCCCGAAGGCTACCGGGTAATGGCGACAAATTTGCTGCCGATAGGGGCGACGATGATGCGGCCAATGACGATGCGGGTAGAGGCGATTCCGCTACGTCTGTCACCGATGTTGCCGCCATGTTCGCCAGCGTGGTCTTGCGCCATTGCGCCAAAACCTGTGGCGCGGCGCTTGCATCAGGAATCGTGGCATGCGCGATGGCAAAGCTGGCACCGTCTGCGTCGCAAGCGGTCATGTGCAGGGTCACCGTCAGCCCCGCCAGCGGCACGCTTCGCTGGTGGTGGGCGGGTTTGCAGGGCATCATGGCGGTCAAGTCGGTATCGGCAATGCGTGTCTCGCGCCAGTTCAGGCTGGGGTTGCACGCGCTCAAAAAGTGAACAGCAAAAGCGACAAAGATACCAAGCGGCGCTCGACACAAACCATTTAATGAAGCGATACGGTACACCAGTTACTATTAAATATATAGCTAATCATGCATGTTATTCGGGAGCTAAGGCACGAAATAATGAATAATTCAGCGATAATTTGAGTTTTAAAGAAATAAATTAACCTAGGGGTTAATTTATTTGAAAAAATGAACTCACAGGTTCATTTTTGGCCGTAACAGCTATTTCAGCACGCCAAACACCTTTTTCAGTATCGCGCTGCCGGTGCCAATCGGGTCTTGGCGGATTTTTTTCTCTTCCTCGCCAATCATGAAGTACAGGCCATCCAGCGATTTACCCGTGACGTATCGCTGAATATTCGCATCGTCCTTGCTCATCAGGCCCATACCCGCCGCTTTGCCCGCAATGTCGTTGTATTGATTGGCCAAGCCCACTTTCTCGGTGGCTTGGGTGACGATCGGCAAAAACTTGGTGCGCAGAGGTGAGCGGGTTTTTTCGGCATAGTATCCTGTGACCGAGGTGTCACCGCCTCCCAGAATCTTCTTGGCATCGTCCACGCTCATGCTTTTAACGGCACCGACCAGCATGTCGCGCGCCTGCGGCACGGCGGTTTCTGCCGCGCGGTTCATCGAAGTGATCAACTCATCAATGCGGCCGCCTTGCCCCAGCGTGCGCAGCAGATTGGCAGCGCTGTCCAGAAAACCTGGCAACGGAATGCGAACTTTGTCGTTCAAAAGGAATCCATCTGCTTTCCCCAATGTGCCGATGGCAGCCAGCGCGCCTTTTTCCAGCGCTGTTTTCAGGCCCTGAGAGGCTTCAGCGTTGGTGAGGTCACCCAAAGACAGAGCCAGCGCGTGCTGGTGGGTCAGGCCGATCAGCGTTGCCAAGGCTGGAATTGAAACCGAATTAAACTGACGTCGATCCATGAGAGCACTCCAGTGAAGAAAATAATTTTGCTACCCCTCATCGCAACGGCCCTGGTAGCCGTTGGGATG
>JANOTE010000385.1:0-1713 GCA_031416195.1 Rhodoferax sp. | reverse complement strand
CCTTCCTGGCAGTGCGATCAACTCAAGGCACCAACGCTGTGGTTGCGGAGCCTTGGCAGCCTTCTGAATTGTTCAGGCACTGGGCGAGGCATTTATCTCGCTTGAACCGCTTGATCCAGTCAGCATTTACCAAGCCTTTGATTGTCAAAACGCCACCTGTGAAGGTAAGTGGCTTTTTCTCATCCAGCAAAGCCAACCTGCGCAACGCGCCCTAAAGCGCAGTTTTTCCAGAGCACTCGCATGAACACCTTAACCCTTCACTCACCGTTTGCCACAGAAACCGCCCAACCGCACCATGGCTCTTTCGCTGATCGTCCTTACGCCACAGCCGCGCAAACGCAGGCCTTGCTACGCTCTGGCGCGCAGTACCGCCGTGAACGCATGGATGCTGCCGACATGATCTCGACCGACGAAGCCGCCGAACTGGCAGGCACCACCCGTGTGACGGTCAACGCCTGGATCAAGGCGGGGCGCTGCATTGGCATGGCGCATTTGCGCCGTGGGTTCAAGCTGCCGCGCTGGCAGTTTGAGCCCGCCGTCTGGCCTGTGTTGCAGCCCCTCGCCAAAGCCTTGGGCACTAACGACGGCTGGCAGTTGCTGTCGTTTCTGGAGTCGCCTGCCACCGCGTTGGACGGCCAGACTCCCCGCGCAGCACTGGAGCAGGGCGCCGTGCCCGGGCGGATATTGGCACTGGCGACGGCTGAGTCACACTGACCCCGCCCATGACCCTCCAAGCCACCCATTTACTCAGCTTCGCCCCCGCCAACACTTGAAATCTCCGCCCACCAAATCTGGCACCGCGTGCAACGCGCCACACCACGGCGCGGCAGCGTTCGACTCAAGGGGTTTGTACTGGTCCCCACCGGTGGCTTGACTGGAAGATTCGACCTGGCCAATGAACCAACGGCTTACTTGGCGGATTCTCCAGAGACGGCTCTGTATGAATCCGTCTTCCGCCGCGAGGTGCGCAGCTGCCATTGGGATCGCTTGCAGGAACGCGCGATGTGACGTTTGAGACACGCGCCAGCGTGCATCTGGCAGATTTACGGGGCCTGGAGGAGCGCTATCCTGTGCTCCAGTCTCTGCGTTACGAAGTCAGCCAGAAGTTTGCGCAAGACTGTCGGCAGCTGGATTTGCATGGCATTCTGTATGCATCGGCCCAACACCCGCACCACAGTTGCGTGTGCCTGTTCAAGTCGGGCATTGAGCACATCAAAAAGCTGACGGCATTTGCGCTGGTCGAGCCTGCCACTGGCCATTTGCTTAAGTCAGCGGCCTACGCGGCTCGTGGCTCGCAGGTGCCGATCATTCGGGAATAACATCGGCGCAAGCAGGAAGTTGCAACACTGGTGGCCCGCGTGATGCACAAGTTCGTGAAGGGGTGGCTTAGTAAGCGGGTTTAGACAACTGAGTTTTCGCAGAATATGCTATCTGGATAATAGCTGCTTACGAACATTCCACGAGAGCTAGAAGCACATTTAGTTCTTGATTTACGATAACTCGTCATTTCCAGCCCAAAAATAAACCCCCAGGTTCATTTCGAAGCACGTGACGGCAATCCCACACCGTGTGTCAGAACCTGCACATCCAAGCCCGGCACGTCGTCAAAGTCTTTGCGGTTGTAAGTGATGAGCCGCAGCTTGTGCTGAATGGCCTGCGCGGCGAGCCAGATGTCCTGCACACGGTGCGCGGGCGAACCTCGGCCCGCTTTGA
>JANOTE010000384.1:0-4421 GCA_031416195.1 Rhodoferax sp. | reverse complement strand
GCCAGCGCCAATCCGATTGAGTTGGCTCCGCGCAGCAGCACGCGGTTACCCGGCACCAAGGCGTGATCCTGCGTTAACAGGCCAGCAATGCGGTTGACGCATTCGTGCGCTTGCTTGTACGTGAAAGTGACGCGGCTGGATCGTAAAAATGCCCGGTGCGAGTGACCGCCGTTTTCGGCGCGTTGAAACAACGCGTCTACCAGGTTGATTTGCGCCGGAAACGCAAGCTCGGGCGTATCAAAGCGCAACTGCGGCAACTGATCAGCACCCGGCAAACGGTCGCGCACAAAGCTGTCGATCTGCGAGGAATCTGTCTGCGCAGCCATACTCAGTCACCCTGGAACTGCGGTTTTTGCTTGGCTGAAAACGCGTTATAAGCGCGCTTGAAATCGTTTGTCTGCATGCAGATAGCCTGGGCTTGTGCCTCAGCTTCGATGGCCTGGTCAATCGTCATACTCCATTCCTGTTGCAGCATGGTTTTGGTCATGCCGTGGGCGAAGGTGGGGCCAGCGGACAGCTCGGCGGCAAGTCCCTGCGCTTTGCCCAACAGATCGGCAGATTCATGTATCGCATTGAAAAAACCCCAGGCAAAACCTTCCTGCGCGGTCATGGCTCGGCCCGTGAACAAGAGCTCGCTCGCCCTGCCCTGCCCAATCACGCGGGGAAGGAGCGCACAGGCGCCCATGTCGGCACCGGCCAGGCCCACACGGGTGAACAGGAAAGCCGTCTTGGTCACCGGGCTGGCATATCGCATGTCGCACGCCAGCGCCATCATCGCACCTGCACCTGCGCAGATGCCGTCAATCGCGCCGATGATCGGCTGTGGGCAATTGCGCATCGTGCGGATCAAATCGCCCGTCATGCGGGTGAACTCCAGCATCTCGGGCATGGTCATTTGGGTCAGTGGCCCGATGATTTCATGCACGTCCCCGCCGCTGCAAAAGTTGCCACCTGCGCCGGTGATGACAACCACTTTCACGTCGGTTGCAAACTTGAGCGCATGGAACAGATCGCGCAACTCCGCATACGAGTCAAACGTCAGTGGGTTTTTGCGCTCGGGGCGGTTCAGCGTCAACGTGCCCACGCCACTGGCTGCGTCAAAGGCCCATGCGAAATGCTTTGCCGCATAGTTGCCCTTGGGCTCAAACTGCCCACGCATCGGGTTGCTCAAAGTGACAAAGTGTTTCATGCGGGAATTCCTTTTTTGGCGCGGCCGAGCAGGCTGTGCAGATTGGCGATGTCTTTGGCGGAGAGCCCGCCCAGCGCGGCTACGATCCAGCCCTCATGCTGGCGCGCCATGCTGACAAATTGGCGGCGGCCTTTGGGTGTGAGTTTGATGCGCCACACCCGGCCATCACTCGCTTCGTCCACCCGTGCGACCAGCCCTTCCGTCACCAGTTGGTTGGTGATGCCGGTGATGTTGCCGCGCGTCACCATCATGCGGCTTGACAGCTCATTCATGCGCAAACCGCTGGGGGATCGCTCCAGTTGCGCCATCAAATCAAAACGCGGCAAGGTTGTGTTGAACTGCTCGCGCAGGCCGACCCGCACTCTTGTTTCAATCATTTGTGTGCAGGTCAGCAGGCGCAGCCACAGTCGCAGGGCCTGCGGATGTTCGGCAATTGACGTGCCGTTGAGGCGGGCTTCCTGATCCATACCGATTACTCTTCAGGTACAGGCTTTGGCATCACCACAACCGGCACCTGCTTGGCTACTTCGCGATAAAGCTGATCACGCCCACTTAAATATTGCTTGGGCCAATCGACATCGCGGCTTTGCAGTTTGGCGGCTTCGTGCAGCGTCCAGGCTGGGTCTGCCAGGTGCGGGCGGGCGATGGCGCACAAGTCGGCGCGGCCTGCGGCGATGATGCTGTTGACCTGATCGCCTTCAGAGATCGCACCCACGGCAATGGTGCTGATGCCGACTTCATTTCGGATGCGGTCTGAAAACGGCGTCTGGTACATGCGGCCATAAACCGGCTTGGCCGCGCGGGTGGTTTGGCCAGACGACACATCGATGAAGTCACAACCCGCCTCTTTGAACAGCCGTGCGATGGTCACCGCATCGTCATCGGTGTTGCCGCCCGGTGCCCAGTCGTGTGCGGAGATGCGCACGCTCATCGGCTTGTGCTCGGGCCACACCGCGCGCATGGCTTTGAAGACCTCCAGCGGATACTTGCAGCGCGCCGCCAGGTCGCCGCCGTATTCATCCGCACGCATATTGGTCAGCGGCGTGATGAAGCTAGACAGCAGATAGCCGTGCGCGCAATGCAGCTCCAACCAGTCAAAACCTGCATCGTCGGCACGCAATGTGGCGGCGACGAACTGGCTGCACATCACATCCATCTCGCGGCGCGTGAGCGCATGCGGCACTTGATTTTGCGGGCCGTAGGCGATGGGGCTGGCGGCAATCACCGGCCAGTTGATTTGCCTGCGGCCTGGGGCTTCATCAACTAATGGCTCGTCTGTCGCTTCCCAGCCCAATTGGGTGGAGCCTTTGGGGCCGCTGTGGCCCAACTGCATGCCAATTTTGGCGCTGCTGTTGGTGTGTACAAAATCCACAATGCGTGCGAAGGCCAGCGCCTGCTCATCATTCCACAGCCCGGTGCAACCAGGGGTTATGCGACCATCCGGCGTGGGGCTGGTCATCTCAACAAACACCAACGCCGCGCCCCCCAGCGCACGGGCACCAAGGTGTACCAGATGAAAGTCTTGCGGCATGCCCTCCACCGCACTGTAGGTGGCCATGGGCGAGACGACGATGCGGTTTTTCAGGTTCAGCCCGCGCACGGTGAGCGGTAGCAGCATCGGCAAGGTGGGTGGCATGCAGGCCTGTTGCGTGACACTGCCCAGCCAAGTCTCAAACCCACCCAGCCACGTCGCATCACGCAAGCGCAGGTTTTCGTGGCTGATGCGCTGCGAGCGCGTGAGCATGGAATAGGCGAACAGCTCGATCTCCATGCCCGTGTAGCGGTCGACGTTCTCAAACCACTCGGTGGAATTGCGCGCGGCGTTTTGAATTTTGAGAACCTCCACGCTGCGCCGGGCTTCATAGCGTTGAAGCACGACGCTCATGTCGGCACCACTCACCAATTCGTCGGTGCTGGCAGCAAACTCATTCGCCAGATCGATAGCATCTTCCAGCGCCAGCTTGGTGCCACTGCCAATCGAAAAATGCGCGGTGTGGGCGGCATCCCCCATCAGCACGATAGGCGTGGGTTTGCCATTGACCGACTCCGTATGCACCCAGGTCTGGCACACTACGCGCGGAAAGCGAATCCACTGCGCTGAGCCACGCAAATGCAGCGCGTTGCTGATCAGCGCATGGCCATCCAAGTACTTGGCGAAAAGGTTCTCGCAAAATGCGATGCCCTCGGCCTGGCTCATCTCATCGAGCCCATGGGCTTTCCACACCGCTTCGGGGGTCTCCACAATGAAGGTGGAGGTATCCGCATCAAACTGGTAAGCGTGCGCCTGAAACCAGCCGTGCTCGGTTTGCTCAAACGCGAAGGTGAACGCGCTAAATTTCTGATGGGTGCCCAGCCAGACGAAGCGGCAGTTGCGCATGTCCACATCCGGCTCAAACGTGGCGGCGTAGCGATTGCGGATGCGGCTGTTGGAGCCGTCAGAGGCGATCACCAAATCCGCCTGATACTGCGCAGCCAAGGCCTGGTCATCGCTCACATCAGACTCAAACACCAGATCAACACCCAATGCGATGCAGCGGTCTTGCAATACATTCAGCAACCGCTTGCGACCAATGCCACAAAAGCCGTGGCCGCCCGAGCGCACGCTTTTGTCTTTAAAAAATACCTCGATATCGTTCCAATGATTGAACGCCTCACCAATCAATTCGGCTGAAACCGGGTCGGCCGCCCGAAGATTTCCCAATGTCTGATCCGACAGCACCACGCCCCAGCCAAAAGTGTCAAACGGCTTGTTGCGCTCGACCACGGTGATGCGGTGAGCCGGGTTTTGCAGCTTCATCAAGAGCGCAAAGTACAAACCCGCCGGGCCACCGCCAATACAGAGAATATTCATGGCGTTTAGTTTAGGCTTCAACCAGTTTTTGTCAACTACTGCAATTTTTGGTAAAAATTAACTCCAAGGTTAATTTTTTTAGTTTTAACGCTGCTTTTACCGATTTTATGAATAAAATAGTGCTCTAACTCTCGTATATATTGCATGAATAGCTATTACTAATATAGCACTCCAGAGCGGCAGGCGAATTTGGGATCGGATCACAACTTTAGTTTCGACATAACTTGAGTACAAGTTAGTCTTCACTGAAACTTCGTTTTCTGCGCAGCACCCGAAGGGTCGGCCAAAGGCCGAGAAAACTTGTGCTCAGACCCCAATTTCGCCGGGCTGTCGCCAGCTAGCCTACGCACACGCCAAATCCCCCGTCATAATTTGCCGTTG
>JANOTE010000383.1:0-8565 GCA_031416195.1 Rhodoferax sp. | reverse complement strand
CAGCGCAGACGGATAAAAGTTAACCCCCAGGTTAATAAATACTCAAAATCTGGCTAATATCGAAAATACTGAACTTTCTAGCCCTCTAGCCCTCTAGCCCTCTGGCTCTCGTATTTATTCATTTTATTGCTATTTATAATGTAGCGAATGAATTGAAGGTCAAAATACCATCATGACAACCCTACCCGCGCATCAACCTCTGGCCGAGCAGCTTCGCCCCAAGCGGCTGGCTGAGGTGATTGGCCAGCAGCATTTACTGGGCGAGGGCATGGCGCTGCGGCTGGCGTTTGAATCGGGGCAGCCGCACAGTTGCATTTTGTGGGGGCCGCCGGGCACCGGCAAGACGACGATTGCACGGCTGATGGCCAGTGCGTTTGATGCGCAGTTCATCGCCATCAGCGCCGTGCTGGGCGGCGTGAAAGACATTCGCGACGCGGTGGAGCTGGCGCAAACCGCGCGCGATGGGCTGGAACGCCGCCGCACCATTGTGTTTGTGGATGAAGTGCATCGCTTCAACAAGAGCCAGCAGGATGCGTTTTTGGCGCATGTGGAAAGCGGGCTGTTCACCTTCATTGGTGCGACCACGGAGAACCCGTCGTTTGAGGTCAACTCGGCCTTGCTGTCGCGCGCGGCGGTGTATGTTTTGCAGCCGCTGAACGCCCAGGATTTGGAAGCCATCGTCGCGCGCGCGCTTGAAGTTCATGCCTTGCCGCCGCTGGAGAAAGACGCAGTAGATCGCCTGGTCGCCTTTGCCGATGGCGATGCGCGGCGCCTGCTCAACACGCTGGAGACGCTTGCCGTTGCTGCGCGGCAGGAGAAACAAAGCGAGATCACGGACGCTTGGCTGCTCAAGGTACTGGGCGAGCGCATGCGCCGCTATGACAAAGGTGGTGAGCAGTTTTACGACACGATCTCGGCCCTGCACAAATCTGTGCGTGGCTCCGACCCGGACGCCTCGCTGTACTGGCTGGTGCGCATGCTTGATGGCGGTGCAGACCCCAAGTACATGGCGCGCCGCCTGGTGCGCATGGCCAGTGAAGACATTGGATTGGCCGACCCACGCGCACTGCGCCTGGCACTGGATGCGGCCGAGGTCTACGAGCGACTGGGCACACCCGAGGGCGAGCTGGCGCTGGCTGAGTGTGTGATTTACCTCGCGATGGCCCCCAAATCCAACGCCGTCTACAAAGCCTTCAATGAGGCCAAAGCCTTCGTCAAGCAGGACGGCACGCGCCCGGTTCCCTTGCACCTGCGCAACGCACCCACCAAGCTGATGAAGACGCTGGACTACGGCAAAAACTACCGCTACGCGCATGATGAGGAAGACGGGTTTGCAGCGGGCGAGCGCTATTTGCCGGACGGCATGGCAGAGCCTGCGTTTTACCGCCCGGTCGAACGCGGGCTGGAGATTCGCATTGGCGAGCGGCTGCGGGAACTGAAGAAACGCAACGGATAAACCTGCAAGAATTTCAGGCTTTGCACGAGTGAAAACCCTAGCGGCGGCGTGGCTACAATGCCGCGAATCAGCCTGCCTAGAGCCCGCCGCCCTCAAAGTCTGGCGGGCTTTTTTCTGGCCTGCGGGTCGGGTCATTTTGAAATGAGAAAGTTCTATGGAAACACTGATCCAGCAGATCATCAACGGCCTGGTGCTGGGCAGCATGTACGCCCTTGTCGCACTGGGCTACACCATGGTGTACGGCATCATCAACCTGATCAACTTCGCGCACGGCGACGTGCTGATGGTGGCGGCGCTGACCAGCTGGAGCATCATCGGCATGATGCGCGAGTCGATGCCCGGCACGCCGGGTTGGCTGATTCTTCTCATCGCCTTGCTGATTGCCTGTGTCGTAGCCGCCGTGCTGAACTACACGATTGAAAAAATCGCCTACCGACCGTTGCGCAACAGCCCCAAGCTGGCACCGTTGATCACCGCCATCGGCATGTCGCTGCTGTTGCAAACTCTCGCCATGATCATCTGGAAGCCCAACTTCAAGCCCTACCCGAATCTGCTACCCAGCGCGCCGTTCAATGTGGGCGGCGCGGTGATCACCACCACGCAGATTTTGATTTTGGGGGTGACGGCGATCTCGCTGGCGGTGTTGATGTATGTCGTCAATCAGACCAAATTAGGCCGTGCCATGCGCGCCACGGCCGAGAACCCGCGCGTGGCCTCGCTAATGGGCGTCAAGCCCGATGTGGTGATCTCTGCCACCTTTCTGATTGGTGCCGTGCTGGCCGCGATTGCGGGTGTGATGTGGGCTGCCAACTACGGCACGGTTAACCACATGATGGGGTTCCTTCCGGGGCTCAAGGCCTTCACGGCCGCCGTGTTTGGCGGCATTGGTAACCTGGCTGGCGCGGTGGTGGGCGGCATCCTGCTCGGGCTGATCGAGTCGATTGGCGCAGGCTACATTGGTGCGCTCACCGGCGGGGTGCTGGGCAGCCACTACTCGGATATTTTTGCGTTCATCGTGTTGATCATCGTGCTGACGCTGCGGCCCTCGGGCCTGCTGGGCGAGCGTGTGGCAGACCGAGCCTGAAGTTTGTGTCCAAGGAATAAGTCATGAACTCAAAAAAACGACTGGTCACCATCCTGATCTGCGCCGTGGGCCTGCTGGTGCTGCCGCTCATTCTGCAAAATTTTGGCAACGCCTGGGTGCGCATTGCCGACATGGCCTTGCTCTACATTCTGCTGTCACTGGGCCTGAACATCGTGGTGGGCTACGCCGGCCTGCTGGACTTGGGCTACGTCGCGTTTTTCGCAATTGGGGCCTACCTGTTTGGTTTGATGGCTTCGCCGCATTTGACCGAGACCTTCCCGCTGTTCGCCGCCGTTTTCCCCAACGGCCTGCACACCCCGCTGTGGATCGTGATTCCGGCGGCGGCGCTGGTCGCCGGGTTCTTCGGCGTGCTGCTGGGGGCACCCACCTTGCGATTGCGAGGCGACTACCTTGCCATCGTGACCTTGGGTTTTGGCGAGATCATCCGCGTGTTTTTGAACAACCTGGATCACCCTGTCAACATCACCAATGGCCCCAAAGGCATCAACCAGATTGATTCGATCAGCTTCTTCGGGCTGAACCTGGGCAAGAAGCTGACCATTGGCAGTTATGAGATCAACTCCGTGTCGCTCTATTACTACCTGTTCCTGGTGCTGGTGGTCGTGAGCATAGTCATCTGCCACCGGCTGGAGCTGTCGCGCGTGGGCCGCGCCTGGATGGCGATTCGCGAGGATGAAATCGCTGCCAAGGCGATGGGCATCAACACCCGCAATTTGAAGCTGTTGGCCTTTGGCATGGGGGCCACGTTTGGCGGCGTGTCGGGCGCGATGTTTGCGGCGTTCCAGGGCTTCATCTCGCCGGAGTCATTCAGCCTGATGGAGTCAGTGATGATCGTCGCGATGGTGGTGCTGGGCGGCATTGGGCATTTGCCGGGTGTTATTTTGGGGGCCGTGTTACTGTCGGCCTTGCCCGAAGTGCTGCGCTATGTGGCCGGGCCGTTGCAGGCCATGACCGATGGGAGGCTGGATGCGGCGATCCTGCGCCAGTTGCTGATCGCAGTGGCGATGATCGCCATCATGCTGTTACGACCGCGTGGGTTGTGGCCGTCGCCAGAGCACGGTAAATCACTAAAAACTTCAAACGCCAACACCTCAGGCAATGCGCCCAAGGAGGCCGCATGAATAACGGTGATATGGGTGAAGTGGTTCTGAACGTCAAAGGCGTCTCCAAACGCTTTGGCGGTTTGCAGGCGTTGAGCGATGTCGGCATCAACATCAAGCGCGGTCAGGTGTATGGATTGATTGGCCCCAATGGCGCGGGCAAGACGACCTTTTTTAACGTGTTAACGGGACTGTACACGCCTGACAGCGGCAGCTTTGAGCTGGCAGGCAAACCGTATCAGCCCACGGCGGTACACCAGGTGGCCAAGGCCGGCATTGCCCGCACGTTCCAAAACATCCGCCTGTTTTCAGAGATGACCGCGCTTGAGAACGTGATGGTGGGCCGCCACATTCGCACAAGTTCAGGGCTGATCGGCGCGGTGTTTCGCACACCCAGCTTCAAAGCCGAAGAGCTGGCCATCGCCAAGCGCGCGCAGGAGCTGCTGGATTACGTGGGCATCGGCAAGTTTGCCGATTACAAGGCCCGCACCCTGAGCTACGGCGACCAGCGCCGCCTGGAGATCGCCCGCGCGCTGGCGACGGATCCGCAATTGATCGCTTTGGACGAACCCGCCGCCGGCATGAACGCGACCGAGAAAGTCATGCTGCGCGAGCTGATTGACCGTATCCGAAAAGACAACCGCACTATTCTTTTGATCGAGCATGACGTGAAGCTGGTGATGGGCCTGTGCGACCGCGTCACCGTGCTGGACTACGGCAAGCAGATCGCCGAGGGCACGCCGGCCGACGTGCAGAAGAACGAAAAAGTGATTGAAGCCTATCTGGGCACGGGCGGGCACTGATATGACTGCATCCATGGAAGCAAAAACCTTACTCAAAGTCACCAATCTGAAGGTCGCTTACGGCGGCATTCAAGCCGTCAAGGGCATTGATTTCGAGGTGCGCGAGGGCGAGTTGGTCTCGCTGATTGGCTCTAACGGCGCGGGCAAAACCACCACCATGAAAGCCGTTACCGGCACACTGCCGTTCAAAGAAGGCGATGTCGAGTACTTGGGCAAAAGCATCAAGGGCAAGGGCGCGTGGGACATGGTGAACGAAGGCCTGGCCATGGTGCCCGAGGGCCGTGGCGTGTTCATGCGCATGACGATCACCGAGAACCTGCAGATGGGTGCCTACATCCGCAAAGACAAGGCCGAGATTGCGAAAGACATCGAAAAGATGTTCACCATCTTCCCGCGCCTGCGTGAGCGCAAGAACCAGTTGGCGGGCACCATGTCCGGCGGTGAGCAGCAAATGCTGGCGATGGGCCGTGGCCTGATGAGCCGCCCCAAGGTGCTGCTGCTGGATGAACCGTCGATGGGCCTGTCGCCGATCATGGTGGACAAGATTTTTGAAGTCATCAAAGAAGTGGCATCGCAAGGCGTCACGATCCTGCTGGTCGAGCAAAACGCCAGCCGCGCGCTAGGTATTGCCGACCGGGGCTACGTGATGGAGTCCGGCCTGATCACCATGAGTGGCGATGCCAAAGTGATGCTGAAAGACCCGAAGGTGCGGGCGGCGTATTTGGGTGAATAACCACCTGCTCTGGTAAAAATGAACCTGTGAGTTAATTTTTTGGCCAAAACTGCTATTTTTGGCAAAATATTGAATTGAATAAGACTCTAGCTCTCGTATTATATGCACAAATAGCTATAATTAATATAGCGTTTTTTGAGTTTTCATCATTCTGAGGATCATCATGGCCAAGACGATCAATCAACAGTCTGCCACTTTGGCGCGTTGGCAAGTCCCCACCACCGCCACCGGCAAGCCGTTCGCACTGGATGCCTGCAAGCCGTCCGACAAGCCGTTCTCCAGCGGCGACAAGACCCAGGACAAAGCGGCGGTGGAGGCTTTGGCGCTTGAACTGGACACGCTGCAAGACCTGTTTTATGCGGATCGCCGCCACAAACTTTTGGTGGTGCTGCAAGGCACCGACACCTCCGGCAAAGATGGCACCATTCGTGGCGTGTTTGGCCGCACCACGGCGTTGGGCGTGCATGCCATCGGCTGGAAGGCACCCACCGCGCCGGAGCTTGCACGAGACTATTTGTGGCGCATTCACCAGCACGTCCCGGCCGCTGGCGAGTTTGTCATCTTCAACCGCAGCCACTATGAAGACGTGCTGGTGCCGGTGGTGAACGGTTGGATCAAACCGGCTGAGGCCAAGCAGCGCTTCGCCCACATCAACGCGTTTGAGCAGATGCTGGTCGAGACCGGCACGGTGATCATGAAATTCATGCTGCACATCGGCTTTGACGAGCAGCGCGAGCGTCTGCAAGAGCGTGTTGACGACCCGACCAAGCGCTGGAAGTTCAGCGCGGGCGACCTTGCGGTGCGCAAGCAGTGGGGCAGCTATCAAAACGCCTACGCGGCGCTGTTGGGTGCCACCAGCACGACCCACGCTCCGTGGACGGTCGTGCCCGCTGATTCCAAAACCCACCGCAACCTGATGATCGCCACGTTGGTGCGCGACAAAATCAAATCACTCGACCTGCGCTATCCGCCCGACGATGCGGCGTTGGCGGGGTTGAAAGTCAAATAGCCTCAGGGACGAGCCAGCCCATCCCCCTCACGTTTAGTAACTTTTCATAATATTTCACAAAATTTCATGCATGTTTAGCAAGGCTTAAGGACTTTGCGGGCTTGAAAACCTACATTGATGACACCGCCCTTGATGGCAAGTGCGCCATGTTATTCAATCCAAAAGGAGACTTCCATGAATGCCTTGAAATCTGTAAAAACTGCAAACTTCCGAAACGCCAATCCGCGTCAACTGTTGGCGCTCAGCCCGCTGATGGCGCTGATGCTGGCCGCCTGCGGGGGTGGCTCGTCCAGCACCGAGCCGGCCGCGCTGGCACCCGCCACGCCGCCCGTCTCGGTATCACCACCCGTCACCACACCGCCAGTGACCACGCCGCCCGCCGTTGTCACCGCGTTCTGCGCCAGCACGCCCAAGGAGACGCTGGGGGCAGACGATCCGTTTTACCTCAACTCTTGGCACTTGAAAAATACCGGCCCGACGCAGGCTGTATCAGCTTCCAACAACGTCGGTCTGGCAGGCATTGATGCCAACACCGAGCCGGTACACAACGGCGGTTTGGGCTGCACCGGCAAGGGCATCACAATCGCCATCAACGACAGCGGCCTGGAGTTGACGCACGAGGACTTGGCCCCCAATATCGTCGCGGGCAAGTCGTTCAACTTCATCACGTTGGCGGATGACCCCAGCCCGGCTATCCCGCAGCTCACCACCGATCACGGCACCGGCGTTGCAGGGGTGGCCGTCGCGCGCGGCTGGAACGGCAAGGGCTCACGCGGCACGGCACCGTTTGCCTCGGTCGTGGGCTATGTGAGTGCGGAGGAGTCCACCCCCGAAATTAGCTACCTGGCGTACGGCGGCAGAAGCAAGGCGGGCACCAGCGCACTGGTCACGCAGTTTGGCAACCGCACGGATGGCGTAGACATCTTCAACTTCAGCGCCGGGGCGGATTTTGCCGATGTCGCTGCGTTTGAGGACGACGATTCGCTGGATGCGCAAACCGATGCGGCACGCGTAGGTACACAAACACTGCGTGCAGGCAAAGGTGCCGTTTATTTTCAGTCAGCAGGCAACGAGTACATCAGCTACAGCGGCACGCGTCGCGCGGGCGGCCCTGCACTGGCCATCAATTGCGCGACCACCTTGGGTGAAGATGCGGCGGGCTTGGGCAGCTTTTCGCCCTTCACCACGATGAGCTGCGCTAGCTCCAACCACGAACCCAACAACAAGCCGTTTTGGTACCAAGTGGCTGCGATCCATAACACCGGGCGGGCATCGTCATACTCGTCAGCGGGCGCAGCAAACTGGATCACGGGCTTTGGCGGTGAATTTGGCATCGACGCCGCAGCGCTCATTTCCACCGACAACAGTGGATGCTCCACCGGCGCAAACAATGTGGCCAACACGGACAAGGGAACGATTGAAGCGATCATTGACTTTGCCACCAAAATTGTGGCTGACCTGTTTGGTGCCAACCCCAAAGACCCCAACTGCAACTACACCGGGCGCATGAATGGCACGTCTGCCGCAGCACCCAGCGTGTCCGGTGTGGCGGCATTGATCCTGCAAGCCAATCCTGCGCTCACCTGGCGCGATGTCGGCTTCATCATGGCCAAAACAGCGCGCAAGGTCGATGCCGACATTGCCACGGGAGCCCGCGCGGCCACCTTCAGCGCCAACGGTGGCACGGTTGCACTGGCGCTGGATCTGCCGTGGCAGACCAACTCGGCCGGCTTCAATTTTCACAACCGCTACGGCTTTGGTTTGATCGATGCCACCGCTGCCGTCAACCTGGCGCAAAACTACACCGCACCTGCCGGGCGGCGTGCGGCCAACCTGGTCAAACCCGTTGCCGGTGCGATTGCCAGCACACCCGTCGGCACGCAGTACACGCGGCTGGAGCGGCAGGTGGCGTTTGGCGAGGGCGCAGCGGTCAGCGGCATGATGCGGGTGGATCTGGAAGTCACCAACACACTGGCCACGGATCTGAACCCCGGCAAGTTGCAGTTTGAGCTGGTCAACAACGCGACCGGGCAGGTGTCGATCCTGATGCCCGCCTTCACCGGCTGGTATGTGGGCGGCAAGACCGACGCGATTCCTGCCAACGGGGTGCGTAAATTCCGCTTCCACACCAACGCGTTTTATGGTGACAGTTTGGGCGGTACGTTCACGGTGCGGGTCATCAACGTGGGCGGGGCAGTGGCGTTTACCTCGACCATGACCTCCTACAGCATGTAGTGGGCACACGGATTGATGCTGTGACCAAAAAAGTCATTCTGTTGGTGGGTGCCATGCTGTTGGTGGGCTGGTACTACTATTTTCAAACCGATGCGGCTCGGGCGACGCGGGCCGCCCTGCCCCC
>JANOTE010000382.1:0-2652 GCA_031416195.1 Rhodoferax sp. | reverse complement strand
AGTGTGATGGACAGTGTCATTCCCTATATTCATGAGCGAAAGCAGTTCGGCCAGAGCATTGGCGAGTTTCAACTCATCCAGGGCAAAGTGGCCGATATGTACACCGTGCTGCAAGCCGGTCGCTCGTTTGCCTACACCGTGGCAAAAAACCTGGACATGATTGGTGCCGAGCACGTGCGCCATGTGCGAAAGGATTGCGCCTCAGTCATCTTATGGTGCGCCGAAAAAGCTACCTGGATGGCCGGTGAAGGCGTGCAGATTTTCGGCGGCAATGGCTACATCAACGACTACCCGCTGGGCCGCCTGTGGCGCGACGCCAAGCTGTACGAGATTGGCGCCGGCACCAGCGAAATTCGCCGCATGCTGATCGGGCGTGAGCTGTTTGCGGAAACGATGTAAGCCGATTTGGAAACCACTTTTAACATCACAGCATGACTGCATCTATCCAAGACCTCTTCACCCACAACCGCGCCTGGGCCGCTCAAATGGAGCGTGATCGCCCCGGGTTTTTCACCAACTTAAAGAGCCAGCAAAGCCCCAAGTACATGTGGATTGGCTGCTCTGACAGTCGCGTACCTGCCAACCAGATCACCGGGCTGGAGCCGGGCGAGGTGTTTGTTCATCGCAACGTTGCCAACGTGGTGGTGCACTCTGATTTGAATGCGCTGTCCACCATTCAGTTTGCGGTAGAACGGTTGAAAGTTGAGCATGTGATGGTGGTGGGGCACTACGGCTGCTCGGGCGTTCAGGCAGCGCTGGAGGGTGTACGCATCGGCCTGGCGGACAACTGGCTGCGCCACATCAAGGATGTGCGGGATCGGCATCGCAGTTTGCTGGATGCGATTCCTGAGCATGCCCGGCACGACGCGCTGGTTGAGTTGAATGTGATTGAGCAGGTCGTCAACGTGACGCAAAGCACGGTGATGCAGGATGCCTGGAGCCGCGGGCAAAACGTCACCATCCACGGTTGGGTGTACGGCGTGCATGACGGGCTTTTGAAAGACTTGATGTTGTCGGTGCCGGCCAACGACGGACTGGACGCGCTTTACAAAGCGGCCATTGCGGGCATTGCATCCGCCCAACGCATTTAGCCTTCTCATTGCGAGCCAAGCCATGGGCAACGCCAACATTTTTCCCCAGCGGCTTGATTCGTCGCTCGCCTATGACATCGCCAAGGCGATGATGGACGGCTTTAACCGTCACTACCGCTTGTTCCGCACCGAGTCTGCCCGCGCCAAGCATCGTTTTGAAACCGCAGATTGGCACGGCCAGCAGCGAGCCCAGCGCGAGCGCATCGAGTTTTATGACTTGCGCGTGAAAGAGTGCTCGAATCGGCTGGAGCGTGAGTTCAAGGCGGGCGAGCAGCCAATGGATATCTGGCAGCAAGTGAAGCTGCACTACATCGGCTTGCTGGTGAACCACCATCAGCCGGAATTGGCGGAGACTTTTTTCAATTCAGTCACGACCAAAATCCTGCTGCGCACCCATTTTCACAATGATTTCATTTTTGTGCGGCCAGCGGTCAGCACCGAATACATCGAAAACGGCGAACCAGAGGCCCGCCCCACTTACCGCGCTTACTATCCTACCCAGGAAAGTTTGCGGCAAATCATATGGCAGATGGTGCAGGATTTCGATCTGCGCGTGCCCTTCGTTGACTTGGCACGTGATGCCCGGTTTGTAGAGCAGGCCATGCTGGACAAGCTGCTCAACGTCAAGCTGCGCGCCAACTTCCAGATTCAAGTGCTGACCGGCCTGTTCTTCCGCAACAAGGGTGCTTATGTCGTGGGCAAGCTGATCAACGGGTTTAACGAATTTCCGTTTGCCCTGCCAATTCTTTATAACCAAAACGACAAGCTGAACATCGACGCCGCGCTTTTTGGTGAAGATGATCTGCTGATGCTGTTCAGCTTTGCACGTGCCTACTTCATGGTGGACATGGAAATTCCATCGGCCTATGTGCAGTTTTTGCGCAGCATGATGCCTCGCAAACCGCGCAATGAAATCTACAGCGCGCTGGGCCTTCAAAAACAGGGAAAGACGCTTTTTTACCGTGATTTTCTGCACCATCTGCGCCACTCCAGCGACAAGTTTCGCATTGCACCGGGGATCAAGGGCATGGTGATGCTGGTGTTCGATTTGCCCTCGTTCCCCTACGTTTTCAAGGTGATCAAAGACTATTACCCACCGCAAAAAGACACCACCCGCGAGCAGATCAAGGGCAAGTACCTGCTGGTCAAGCAGCATGACCGTGTTGGGAGAATGGCCGATACGCTGGAGTACAGCGAGGTGGCTTTTCCGCGAAGCCGCTTTGATGACGAGCTGATCGCCGAGATTGAAAAGTTTGCCCCCAGCCAGCTGGAGATCAGCGACCGCGACGCGGATGGCCAAGTCGAGGTCATCATCAAGCATGTCTACATCGAGCGGCGCATGATCCCGCTGAATATCTATTTGCAGGAGGCGTTTGATGCGGGCGGTGCCACGGCGGTTGCCCTGTCCACAGCCATCGTGTCGGCCAGTGCCGGGCGCGCGCGCGAGCAAATCGAACGCGGCGTGGTCGAGTACGGCAACGCCATCAAAGACCTGGTGGCCGCCAACATTTTTCCCGGCGACATGCTGTGGAAGAACTTCGGCATCACGCGCCATGGCAAA
>JANOTE010000381.1:0-1905 GCA_031416195.1 Rhodoferax sp. | reverse complement strand
CTCAAAACCCGCAAACAGTTTGGCACACCCATCGGCGCGTTCCAGGCTCTGCAGCACCGCATGGTAGACATGTTCATGGCAGCAGAGCAAAGCCGCTCGATGGCGATGATGGTGGCCTGCAAGGTGGACGCCGCCGCCAACGCAAGTGATGCCGCGAGCATCGCCGCACGCAAAAAAGCCCTCTCCAGCGCCAAAGTCTTCATCGCCGATGCAGCCCGCTTGGTCAGCCAAGAATCAGTGCAGTTGCATGGCGGCATGGGCATGAGCGAGGAGATGAAAATCTCCCACACCTTTCGCCGCTTGACGGTGCTGGCCCAGCGCTTTGGCGATGCCGACCATCACTTGGCTCGCTATGCCGCGGTCACCCAATGACAAGCTACGACCTCTACGCCATTGGCAACGCCTTGGTGGACTCTGAATACGAAGTTTCTGAGGCACATCTGCTGGCAATGAAGGTCGAGAAGCGCCATATGACGCTGATCGATTCCGACAGGCGCAGCGAGTTGTTGACCCATGTGGAAGGCATACCGTCCCGCAAGAGCGGCGGCGGTTCTGCGGGCAACACGGTGGTGGCACTGGCGCAGTTGGGTGGGCGCGCGTTTTACTCATGCTGCGTCTCCAACGACGAACTGGGGGCCTTTTATGCGGACGATCTGCGTGGCAATGGTGTGGACAGCAACCTCGCCGCAGCGAGCCTTTTGCAGGCCAGCAGTGCGAGCCCAACCGGCCAATGCATGGTGATGGTGACACCCGATGCCGAGCGCAGCATGAGTACCTACCTGGGTGCCACGGCCGACCTGGATGCCACCGCACTGAATGCCAAATCCATCGCATCTGCCAAAATTTATTACATGGAAGGCTATCTCGCGGCGCAAGCCAATGGGTTGGACGCTGCACTACAGGGCCGCCAAATCGCCAAAGCGGCAGGCGTCAAACTCGCCACCACACTGAGCGACATGAGCATGATCAACTTCTGCCGCCCCGGACTGGACGCAATGATCGGCAACGGTGTCGATTACCTCTTTGCCAACGAAGAGGAGGCACAAACCTGGTGCGGCACCAAAGACCTGCCAAGCATCATCGCGCAATTGAGCGCTCGCGCCCGTGTCGTGTGCCTCACCCGCAGCGCGTTGGGCTGCATCGTGTTAGAGGGCGGCACCCAAACCCCAGTGCCCGCTGCGAACGTCAGAGCCATTGACACCAACGGCGCAGGCGACATGTTTGCCGGCGCATTTTTGTATGCCGTGACCCAAGGCTACAGCCACGCCCAAGCAGCTTGGCTGGCGAACCAGGCGGCTGGGCAGGTTGTTAGCCAATATGGCAACCGACTGACGCTGGAGGCGATGGGGCGGATCAAGACACGCTTAATTCAATACATTGAAACTTAAACCGCCTTTCGGCAGGAAGCGAACCGCGCCTGCCGAAACAATGGCAAATTCGGCTTCGCATCAACGAAGGCGAAGCTGGCCTTCGCTTGTTGCGAAGAGGGCATTGCTCAACTTCCAATTCCAGGCACCACCGGCCAGCCTTAATATCTGGCCCAAACTTGGTGGTCAGCCACGCTAACCGTTTTATTCCACCGCCATCCCATCACAGGAGACAACATCATGCTGCTTCGACTCACTACCCTTGCAGGCGCCGTGCTAAGCGCGCTGGCGCTGACTGCGCCCGCCGTTCACGCGCAGGAGCGCACTGTCAAGATTTATGGCATGGGCGCCAAGAGCGGCGTGGTGCGCATTTTCGGACTCAACAGCGAGGCAGCGATGAAGGCCGCGGCCGACCAGATCAACAAGGCCGGCGGCGTCACCATGGGCGATGGCGTCAAGGCCCGCATGGTCATCGAGTATCTCGATGACCGGTGTAGCGCCGAGGAAGGCATCAACGCGCTGCGCCGCATCGTGTCGC
>JANOTE010000380.1:0-1546 GCA_031416195.1 Rhodoferax sp. | reverse complement strand
AGTGACGACCAATGCATCGGCAAGCGGCGCGCCGATCACAACGATTTTTTCGCCGTTCAACACCCAGCCTGCTGAAGTTTTGGCGGCGACTGTGGTGACAGCATCCAGCGCATAGCGTCGCCCACGCTCCAGGTAAGCCAGGGTGGCTTTTTGGCTGCCGTCCAACAGCGAGGGCAGGGCGCTGGCGCGCTGTACGGGCGTGCCCACGCCGGCAACCAGGCGTGACGCGAGGGCAACGTGATCCAGCAGCGGCTCGACCACCAAGCTTTCGCCGAATGCCTCCATCGCCGCCATCATGTCCACGGCTCCACCGCCAAAACCGCCTGCGTCTGCCGCAAAAGGAATTGCTGTCAAGCCCATCTCGGAAAATATCGTCCAGGCGGGTTGGCTGAATCCTGATGTTGACGCGATGAGCTTTTTGCGCGCCTCAAAATCGTAGCTGGCTGCGAGATACTTTCGTACCGAGTCGGCCAGCAGTTGCTGCTCTTCGTTGAATTCGAAATCCATCTTTGTTCCTTACAGGCCCAACGTCATCTTGGCGATGATATTGCGCTGAATCTCGTTGGAGCCCGCATAGATGCTGGCTTTGCGGTAGTTGTAGTAGCGTGGCGACAGGCGTGAGTCATAGGCGTTGACCGAGCCTTCGTCAACCGCCGCAAACGGCTGGGCATTGGGCCCCAGCGCCTGCATCATCAGTTCGGTGATGCGCTGCTGCACTTCCGTGCCTTTGATTTTGAGCATCGACACATCCGCACCGGGTGGCTGGCCCGTAATTCGCATTTTGTCCAGAAAGCGACGCGCGGTGAGCTCCAGCGCCTCCAGATCAATTTCGACGCGGGAGACGCGGTCGCGAAAGCGGGTATCTTGCATCAGCGAATGGCCGTCGATTGACTCGCGCTCGGCCAGCGCCTGCAAAGCCGCCATCTCGCGGCGCAGACCACCGGTGCGCGCGCTGCCCATGCGCTCGTGGCCAAGCAGATACTTGGCCACCGTCCAGCCCTTGTTCTCCTCAAACACCAGGTTCTCGATGGGCACCTTGACGTTTTCAAAAAAGACTTCATTTACTTCGTGGCTGCCGTCCATCAGGATCAGCGGACGCACGGTGATGCCGGGCGTTTTCATGTCGATCAGCAGAAAGCTGATGCCTTCCTGGCGCTTCTCGGACGTGGAATCGGTGCGCACCAGGCAAAAAATCCAGTCGCCAAAGTGACCCAGCGTAGTCCAGATTTTTTGACCGTTGACCAAGTAATGATCACCCTGACGGTCTGCGCGGGTCTTGAGCGACGCGAGGTCTGAGCCTGAGCCTGGCTCGGAATAGCCCTGCACCCAAAAGTCATCACCCTCGCGAATGCGCGGCAAAAAGCGCTGCTTTTGCTCGGGTGTGCCAAAACGCATCAACACCGCCGCGCACATCAGCGGGCCAAACGGGGCCACGCCCGGCGCGCCTGCCAGGCCGAACTCTTCATCAAAAATATAGCGCTGCGTGTTGTCCCAGCCTGTGCCGCCCCACTCCACAGGCCAATGGGGTACGGCCCAGCCCTTGTTC
>JANOTE010000379.1:0-3388 GCA_031416195.1 Rhodoferax sp. | reverse complement strand
GGACGAGCCCACCAACCACCTCGATTTGGCCACGCGCGAGGCGCTCTCCATGGCCCTGAATGAGTTTGAAGGCACCGTGATGCTGGTCAGCCACGACCGTGCGCTGCTGCGCGCGGTGTGCGATGAATTCTGGATGGTCAGCCGCGGCGGCGTCGCCCCGTTTGATGGCGATTTGGACGACTATCAGCGCTATTTGCTGGACGAAGCCAAACGCCAGCGCGAACTGATCAAGGAGGCCAGCAGCAGTGCCGTGAAGGCGGCTGCCAAGGCGCAAAGGGCTGAAGCGGACGCGCATACGGTTGAGGAAAAGAGCAAAGCCGAAAATCGCCGGATGGATTCATCCAAACACGGCGGCAAGATGCCAGCGGCCAAGCCCAAATCATTCAAGCGCGAGCTGGAGCTGGTCGAAGCCCACATGAATGTGCTGAACGGCGAAGGCGCAGCACTGGAAGTTCGTTTGGCCGCATTGCCCTTGCCCAGCGAAATTGCTGATATTGGCAAACGCCTCAAAGTGGTGAATGACGAGTTGAAGTCGCTGGAAGATCAGTGGCTGGAGCTGTCTGAGAAGGCGCAAGCGGTTGCGGCCTAGGATGCCTTGATGGTGTGGCTTGATGACAGATCGTGCTCAATTTTGCGGGCATTGAATACAGGCCTGAACATTAATGTTAGAACCGGTCGACCTGAAACGACTACTTCAAGATTAAACATCAACCCTACCCTACCGAAGCCGAACCATGCCGCACTCAAAACGCAGTCTGAAAATCTCAACTCGCCTCTTGATGGCCGCGCTGTCAGGCGCGTCGCTCACCGCCAATGCGCAGACCGTGACTTCCACCGAACCTCCCCAGCCGCTGTGGGAAATCGGCGTGGGTGCGCTGGCCGCAAGCCAGCCTGCCTATCCCGGCGCTGCCACCCACACCAGCCGGGTGATCGCGCTTCCGTTTGTCATTTACCGGGGTGAAGTTCTCCGGGCCGAGCAAGGCAACGTCGGCCTGCGCGCGTTAAAAACGCCGCGCTACGAGTTGGATGTGGGTTTTTCAGCGTCTCTGGGTTCAAGCGCGAATGATGTGCCTGAGCGCATTGGCATGGCCGACATCGGCACCCTGATCGAGTTTGGCCCGCGTCTGAGAATCAATCTGGGCGACATCTCCCAAGGCCGCGGTGGCATCCGGCTGGACCTGCCGGTGCGCGGCGTGTTTGACCTGAGCAACAGCTTTGCCAACCGGGGCATCAGTTTTGAGCCGCAACTCTCGTTCGAGGTGCCGCTGCCCGGTGGCTGGCGTGGCGGCGTGGGCCTGTCTGCCATTTTTGGCACGCAAAAGCTCAATGAAACCTTCTACACAGTAACCGCCGCCGAGGCCCTGGTCAACCGCCCCGCCTACACCGCGCAAGCCGGCCTGCTGTCCACCCGCGCCAGCTTTGGTGCTTCCAAGAAACTGACCCCCGACTTGCGCGCATTGGGCTTTGTGCGGTTGGATTCTGTGGCCGGGGCCGCCAACAGCGATAGCTCATTGATCACCAAAACCACCGGCGCCAGCATCGGCGTGGGCCTGGCCTACACCTTTGGACGATCCAGCCGGGCAGGGGTCGATTAACAGGCGCAGTGAAAAGCGCAGTGAAAGTTTGAATGGAACGTAACGTTGCGCAGGCGCGCCCCGCATCGCTTAGCGACCTGTTCTGGTCATTCAACTGGCTGGCGCTGCAGGGCTTTGGCGGCGTGTTGGCGGTGGTGCAGCGCGAGCTGGTCGAGAAGAAAAAATGGCTCACTCGCGAGGAGTTCATTGAAGACTGGGCGGTGGCGCAGGTGATGCCTG
Organism: Rhodoferax sp.; assembly: GCA_031416195.1. GTDB lineage: Bacteria > Pseudomonadota > Gammaproteobacteria > Burkholderiales > Burkholderiaceae_C > JANYCG01. The sequence continues at coordinate 1,574 of JANOTE010000379.1, read as the reverse complement.
GCCCCAACGTGATCAACCTCGGTTTGATGATGGGTGTCCGCTACTTTGGCCTGCAGGGTGCGATGGTGGTTCTGTTGGGTCTGCTCACATTTCCGCTGTTGATCGTGCTGCTTTTAGCAGTTTTGTTCGCCAGTGTGGCCGATCTACCCGCCGCGCAAGGCGCACTCAGGGGCATGGGCATGGTGGCGGCGGGTTTGATCACCGCCACTGGCCTGAAGCTGATTCCTGCATTGAAAAAGAACGTGATGGGTATTCCCGTCAATGTGGCTCTGGCACTGCTCACCTTCGCCGCTATCGCATTGCTGCGAATCCCGCTGGCTTGGGTTTTGTTGGGTGTGGGCGCTGCCGCATGCGGTTACGCCTATGCACGAATGGGCTCAAACAACGGCTCGACATCGGCATGAATCCTATCTTGAATTTAAGCGCGGGGGACTGGCTGGCGCTGTTCGCGCACTTCGCATCGCTCTCGCTGCTGGCCGTGGGTGGTGCCATCACCGCAGCGCCCGACATGCATCGCTATTTGGTGACCGACAAGCTCTGGCTGACCGACGCGCAGTTCACCTCCAGCATCGCCCTGGCACAGGCCGCGCCTGGCCCCAACGTGATGTTTGTGGCGCTGATGGGGTGGAACATCGGCCTGAACGCGGGCGGCTACGGCGATGCCGTGCTCGGAGCCAGCGCTGCGTTGATTGGAATCTTGCTGCCCAGCACCACGCTCACCCTGTTGGCCGCGCGCTGGGGCCACCGCAACCGCGAACTGCGCGCGGTACGTGCCTTCAAGCAAGGCATGGCCCCGATCGTGGTCGCCCTGCTGATCGCCACCGGCTGGATTCTGGTCGCCAGCCACGGCCCCGTGTCACAGCATTGGCATCAATGGCTGGTCGCTGGCATCACTGCGTTGCTGGTGTGGCGCACCAAAATTCATTTGCTTTGGCTGTTGGGCGCGGGCGGGGTTTTGGGGGCGATGGGCTGGGTTTAGGCGCTTAAGGGGCAGAAGTCGTGCATCCGCAGCGCCCTGGCAGGGGTCAAAATCTGTATCTCCAACACCGTACCGAGAACGAGCAAATCATGATCGCCTGTGATCAGCCAAGTTGCAGATGAGGCCGAAGCAGCATGAACAAACTTGTCGTCGTCAGCATCCCGGCTGAATTTCTGAACAACGATATCTTCAGGAACCTTGACCCAATGCGCAACGGTTTTCGCATCGTGCAGGATGGCCCGCCGCGATTCCATGCTCAAGTAGCGGTCAAACTTGGGCTTCCAAAGTCGGGATTCGAGCTCTGCAAATGTCGAATCCGAAAACACGGGCATTCCTGAATTCAAAACTCGCTTGACCACTTGCGCCGGTGCGCCGATGCTTGATAGCGCTGCACTGATCCAGACATTGGTGTCAATCACGACCCGCGTCGCTGCCCCGCGCAAGCTCAGCTTTCGTCGGTTAGCAAAGCATCCAGCACCGCAGGTGTCATCCCGGCGCGTTCTGCGGCGCGGGCAGATTCATCCAACGTGTGCTGCAAACGGTCCGCGTAAAACGCGCGCATGGCTTCGAAATCCTGCGCGCTGACCATCACACC
>JANOTE010000378.1:0-11454 GCA_031416195.1 Rhodoferax sp. | reverse complement strand
TGCTGGCAATATTGGAGAGGTAAAGCGCCTCTTCAACGGCGGTGTTGCCGCCACCGACCACGCAGCAGATTTCGTTGCGGTAGAAAAAACCGTCGCAGGTGGCGCAGCCAGAAACGCCACGCCCCATGAACGCGGTTTCAGACGGCAACCCCAAGTATTTGGCCGATGCACCAGTGGCGATGATGAGCGAATCGCAGGTGTATTGGTCAGTGTCGCCCTTCAAGGTGAAGGGGCGTTTGCTGAGATCAACTGCATTGATGTGGTCGAAAATAATTTCGGTGTTAAAGCGCTGGGCATGCTCCAAAAAGCGGTGCATCAGCTCAGGCCCTTGCACTCCGTGGACGTCCGCAGGCCAGTTGTCGACATCGGTCGTCGTCATAAGTTGGCCGCCCTGGGCTATGCCTGTGATCAGCACCGGATTCAAGTTGGCGCGTGCGGCATAAACGGCAGCGGAATAGCCGGCGGGACCAGAGCCAAGAATCAGCACTTTGATGTGTCGGGTGGAGGACATTGGAAAGACCTTTTTGAAGTGTGTGTAACCAGGCTTGGCTTTCGCGGCAAAGCCCGTGTACAGTTTGGGTCGACAAGCTGCCGAAAAGGGCCATTATAAAAACGATCTTCGAGAAGTAATTTAATGGCTTCTAGCCGATCATGTTAAAAGGAAATCCAGATGTCGATGTTGACCAATCTAGACCTGATCCGCCGGGTGCCGTTGTTCGCTCTGCTCGCGCCCGCGCAGGCGGAGTCGCTGGCCAATGCGGTAGAGAAACGCCGATTCAGGCGTGGCGAGTTGATTGTGGAGCAAGGCAAGAAGCAGGATGCGCTATTCATCATGCTGGCCGGTCGCGCGCGCGTGGTGGTGACCGACGCGAAGGCGCGTGAGGTGATCTTGGCGACGCTGCACCCCGGCGACTACATTGGTGAGATGAGTTTGATCGACCAGGAGCCGCACTCGGCCAACGTCGAGGCTGAAGTGCAGACCGATGCCCTGGTATTGGCGGGCATCGACTTCACGCGCTGCCTTCTGGAAAACCCGTCTACCGTTTCCGCCGTGATGAGAGGCCTGGTGCAGCGCCTGCGCAGTGCAGACCGCAAGATTGAATCTCTCGCGCTTTTGGGCGTGTATGGCCGCGTGGCCAACGTGCTGCTTGACAGTGGCGTGCCCATCCCTGGCCCCGACAACATGCGGGTCATCCGCGACAAAATTTCGCGCCAAGACATTGCCAAGATGGTCGGTGCGTCGCGTGAGATGGTCAGTCGCGTGATGAAAGACTTTGAAGAGCAGGGCTTTATTGAAACCCGGGCAGACGGGTCTGTGCTTGTCAACGAGCGACGTAAGCTGGCGCGTTAATCATCTTGTGGCCTGCCCGTTATTTGCAAAGGCGCTGGCTTTAGCTATTGATGACCTATTCACTCAACACTTTAAATTCCACCCGGGACAATCCGTCCCCCGTGCGCATTGGTATGGGGCGGCTTGCCACTGAGCTTGGGCTGGTCGCGGGCTTTGTGCTGCTGGCGCTGTGGCTGCTGGCTTTGGTGACTTACTCGGCGCAGGATACCGCTTGGACTACCTCGGGCGTGGCCGCAGGTGCCGTAGTCAACCGAGCCGGCAAACTGGGGGCGTGGCTTGCCGACATCAGCTATTTTTTATTTGGATTTTCGGTGTGGTGGTGTTTTGCCGCGGGTGTGAGTGCTTGGCTGGTGGGGCTGGCGCGCTGGCTGCGGGGGCAATCGGCAACCCGCGTCGAGCGAGTGCAGCAGTCGCTTGCCGACAGTGGTCAGGCCGCCATGATTCCGCAAAAAAAGGTGGGTAGCCGTTTGGTGTTTTGGATCGGTTTGGCCATGCTCTTGTGTGCCAGCACCGCGCTGGAGTGGTCGCGCCTTTACCGTGTGGAGAACTTTCTGCCGGGCCATGCAGGCGGTGCGTTGGGCTTTCTGATGGGTTCAGTGGGCGTTAAGTGGCTGGGCTTTACTGGCTCGGGTCTGGTCGCGATCGCGCTGGGCCTGGTCGGCTCGGCGCTGGTGTTTCGCTTTTCGTGGGCGCATGTGGCGGAACGCATTGGTGCCTGGCTGCATGCCCGTGTCGAGTCGCGCCGCGAAAAGCGCGAGATTGCACAAGACTTGGTGCTGGGCCAGCAAGCCGCCCGCCAGCGCGAAGAGGTGGTGATTGAGGCGCGTGAGGACATTGCGGTACATCACCCCGAGCCGTTGCTGATCGAGCCCGTCATGATCAATCTGCCCAAAAGCGAGCGCGTCGCCAAAGAACGCCAGAAGCCGCTGTTCAGCGAGATGCCCGACAGTAAGCTGCCGCAGGTCGATTTGCTTGATGGCGCGCAGGTGCGCCAGGAAACCGTCGCCCCTGAGACGCTGGAGATGACCAGCCGCATGATCGAAAAGAAGTTGAAAGACTTCGGTGTCGATGTGCGGGTGGTGCTGGCGCAGCCCGGTCCGGTCATCACGCGCTATGAAATTGAGCCTGCGACGGGTGTCAAGGGCTCGCAGATCGTGGGCTTGGCGAAAGATTTAGCACGCTCGTTAAGCTTGGTGTCGATCCGCGTGGTCGAGACCATCCCTGGCAAAAATTACATGGCGCTGGAGCTGCCCAATGCCAAGCGGCAATCGATCAAGCTGTCTGAAATTCTGGGCTCGCAGATTTACAACGACGGTAAATCCTTGCTCACCATGGGTTTGGGCAAAGACATCATTGGCAATCCGATTGTGGCCGATTTGGCCAAAATGCCGCATGTGCTGGTAGCAGGCACTACCGGCTCGGGCAAGTCGGTTGGCATCAACGCGATGATCTTGAGCCTGCTGTACAAGGCTGAGGCGCGCGACGTGCGGCTGTTGATGATCGACCCCAAGATGCTGGAAATGTCGGTCTACGAAGGCATCCCGCACCTGCTGGCCCCGGTGGTAACGGATATGCGTCAGGCCGCTCACGGCCTCACTTGGTGCGTTGCTGAAATGGAGCGACGCTACAAATTGCTAAGCAAAATGGGCGTGCGTAATCTGGCCGGCTACAACGTCAAGATTGACGATGCTAAAACTCGCGGTGAGTTTGTCTACAACCCGTTCAGCCTGACCCCCGAGTCGCCAGAACCGCTTGAGCGCCTGCCGCACATCGTGGTGGTGATTGACGAGCTTGCCGATCTGATGATGGTGGTCGGCAAGAAGATTGAGGAACTGATCGCCCGCCTGGCGCAAAAGGCGCGCGCTGCGGGCATCCATTTGATTTTGGCAACCCAGAGGCCCAGCGTCGATGTGATCACGGGCCTGATCAAGGCCAACATCCCCACCCGCATCGCGTTTCAGGTCAGCAGCAAGATCGACAGCCGCACCATCCTCGATCAGATGGGTGCCGAGGCACTATTGGGCATGGGCGACATGCTCTACATGCCCAGCGGCACCGGCTTGCCCATTCGCGTGCATGGCGCTTTTGTTAGTGATGAGGAAGTACACCGCGTGGTGGCCTACCTCAAAAGCCAGGGCGAACCTAACTACATTGAAGGCGTGCTGGAAGGCGGTACGGTCGATGGGGATGAGAATCTGCTGGGTGACGCGGCGGGTGCGAATGGTGGTGGTGGGGGCGGTGAAAAAGACCCGATGTACGACCAAGCGGTTGAGGTGGTTTTGAAGAACCGCAAGGCCAGCATTTCCTTGGTGCAGCGGCATTTAAAAATTGGCTACAACCGTGCCGCACGCTTGGTCGAAGACATGGAGAAAGCTGGCCTGGTCAGCAGCATGAGCACCAGCGGGCAGCGCGATATTCTGGTTCCTGCTCGGGCGGAATTGTGATGGTGAAAAAATTAATAGCTCTATTATTGATAGCTTCTTGTGCATTTAATGCGGGAGCTGGAGGCTTGGAGAGCCTTGAGTTTTTCGTCAAGTCCGTCAAAACGGGTCGTGCTGACTTCACCCAAGTCGTTACACCGCCTTCGCGCGACGGGCAAGCGCCGCGTATCAAAACCTCCACCGGTACGTTCGAGTTTTCGCGCCCCGGCCAGTTCAGGTTCGTCTACAAAAAACCGTTTGAACAAACCATCGTCGCCGATGGCCAAACCCTGTGGCTGTACGACGTGGATTTGAACCAGGTCACCGCGCGCAAGCAGGCCCAGGTGCTCAATTCCACGCCCGCTGCGTTGATCGCATCCGCGTCAGATTTGAAAGCGTTGCAGGCCGATTTCACCCTGATGGCCGAGCCTGACAAAGACGGTCTGAAAGACGGCATCGAATGGGTCAGCGCCACACCCAAAAGCAAAGACAACCAGGTGCAAACTGTGCGAATCGGCTTTCGCGCGGGGGTACTTGCCGTGCTGGAGATCCTGGACAGCTTCGGCCAAAAATCGCGCATGAACTTCACCGCCTTCACCGCCAATGCGCCGCTGGACACCACCACGTTTCAATTCAAGCCGCCTGCGGGGGCGGATGTGGTGCGCTGATCGTGCCTTTTACGCCGGGTTAAGCCGGAGTGTCTACAACCGCTCAATCTGGTCGCGCAGGCTCCGGCGGCGCGCTTGGGAGAACACTTGCGTGTTCATGATTTGCATATAGACCCGCCTCACTGCGGCTCAATCTTCGCCTCGCGGATCGCCTTGGCCCATTTGGCGGTCTCCAATTTGCTGCGCTGGGCGAGTTGCTCGGGGGTGCCGGGGTCGACGGCGAAACCGATGCCGGCGAATTTCTCCTGGATGTCTTTGCTTTGCGCGGCGGCGTTGATAGCTTGGTTCAGCTTGGCGACCATCTCGGGCGGGGTGCCTGCGGGGGCGAAGACGGCGAAATAGGCGATGAGTTCGTAGTCTTTGAGGCCCAGCGCTTCGTTCACGGTGGGCAGCTCAGGGATGGCGGCTGAGCGCTTGGCGGAGGTGACGGCCAGGCCGCGAATCTTGCCGCCTTTGACCTGGGGCAGGGTCACGGCAAAGTCGGCGCTGAACATCATCACTTGGCCGCCGATCAGGTCGGTCATGGCGGCGGGGCCGCTTTTGTAGGGCACGTTGGTCATCTGCACACCGGCCATGCTGGCCAGCATTTCGGCCGACACCAGTTGTGAGGTGCTGGCGCTGGCGAAGGTGACGTGGGTCGGCTTGGCTTTGGCCAAATCCACGAACTCGCGCAGGGTTTTGGCGGGCACGTCGTTGTTGACGGCGATGATCAACGGCACCGAGCCCAGGTAGCCCACGGGCGTGAAGGCTGTGTCCTGGTCATAGGGCAACTGCTTCATCAGGCTTTTGAGTGCCGCATTGGTGCTGTTGGTGCCGATCAAAATCGTGTAGCCGTCCGGGGCTGCTTTGGCCACCGCATCGGCCCCCAGCATGCCGTTCACACCCGCCTTGTTTTCGACCACAATGACTTGCCCCAGCGTCTCTGACATCTTGGCGGCAAAGGCGCGGCCAATCTGGTCAGTCGCGCTGCCTGCGGCGAAGGGCACGATGGCTTTGATCGGTTTGTTTGGGTAGGGCTGGGCGATGGTGGCAGTTGCCAGCAAGGTTGCTGCCAGGGTGGCGAGAGTTGCCTTGACTGTGGTGAGTTTCATGGAGTCTTCTTTTGTTGAGTGCGGGATGGGCGGAGGATCGGGTTGTCTATTATTGCTATAATAAATATATCAAACTATTGAATATATACGAGAGCTAATTCACTATTTTCCATAAAATTCTAATGGTTTTGCAGTTTTTGGTAAAAAATTAACTCCTAAGTTAATTTTAACCCTTGTTCGGCCCATTCTCACTGGATATGGGTTACGTCTGTCAACGCTCAACGCTCAACGAGCTGATTTGTTACCGCACACCGTACACGCCGCATCCCGAGCGACGCGAATCTCGCTCCACTCCATGTTCAGCCCGTCAAGCATCAGCAAGCGTCCAATCAAGGTATGGCCCGCGCCGCTGATCAGCTTCAGGCTTTCGGCCGCCTGCATCGCGCCGATAATGCCCACCAGCGGTGCCAGCACACCCAGGGTGGCGCAGTGGTTTCTTCAAAGGTTTCGTCCGGCGGGAACATGCAGGCGTAGCAGGGCGAGTGCGGCCGGCGTACATCGAACACGCTGATCTGACCGTCAAAGCGAATCGCAGCGCCGGATACCAGCGGCTTGCGGTGGCGCACGCAGGCGGCGTTGATGGCGTGGCGGGTGCTGTAGTTGTCGCTGCAATCAAGCACGATGTCGTTTTGCGCCACCAGCGCATCGAGCAAGTCACCCTGCGCCCGCGCCGCGATGGGGGTGACTGTGACCTCGGGATTGATGGCGTGAATGGCGGTTTGCGCCGACGTGGTTTTCGGCTGCCCCACGCGCGCCATGGTGTGGGCGATTTGCCGTTGCAGGTTGGTGACATCGACCTCATCGTCATCGACGATGGTGATGTGGCCCACGCCCGATGAGCCCAGATAAAGTGCAGCGGGAGAACCCAGCCCGCCTGCGCCAATGATCAGCGCGCGGGCGTTGAGGATGCGTTCCTGCCCTTCGATGTCGATTTCATTGAGCAGGATGTGGCGCGAATAGCGCAGCAGTTGCTTGTCATCCATAGCCTAAGCACTTGTCAGCGCGATTTCAGTTTTCTTTGACTTCCTCTTTGCGCTCAACCATTGTTTTGCTCACCAGCACCGCCCGGCCTTTGAGTTTGTTGATGGCTTGACCGAGTTGGAAGTCTTTGTCCGAGCCGAACTCCGGTACACGGCGGTCTGCGAGCGGTTTCTTGGCATCTTCTTCGAGTTTTTTGCGGGCCAACTCGCGTGCATCTTCACGAATCTTTTCTGCGCCAGCATCTTTCTTTTCGGCACCTTGACCGCTGTCCAAGTGCTTTTCCAGGTCTGCCTCGCGGGTGCGCAGGGCAGCGAACAGATTGCCCTCTTCAGATTCATCCACCATCACATCCGGCACAACACCCCGCGCTTGAATCGACTTGCCCGATGGCGTGTAGTAGCGTGCGGTGGTGATCTTCAAACCGGTGTCTGGCCCCAATGGCCGCACAGTCTGCACCGAGCCTTTGCCAAACGTCTGGTTGCCCATGATGGTGCCGCGTTTGTGGTCTTGCAGAGCACCCGCAACGATCTCGCTCGCTGAGGCCGAGCCTTCGTTCACAAGCACCACCAGCGGCACGCCCTTGAGCGCGCCTTTGGTCGCCTCTGTCATGCGCCGGATCGGGTCGGCACCGCCACGGCGCTGGTAAAACTCGGGCGAGGCCTTGTAGGTGAACTTGCTGTCGGCCAACTGGCCATTGGTGGAGACGATGGTGACGTTTTCTGGCAGAAACGCGGCAGATATGGCCACCGCGCCTTCGAGCAGGCCGCCGGGATCGTTGCGCAGATCAAGCACCAGACCCTTCATGTTGGGCTCCAACCTGTAAACCTCTTCCACTTTTTTCGCAAAGTCTTCCACCGTGCGTTCCTGAAACTGCGAGACGCGAATCCACGCGTAGCCCGGCTCAATCACTTTGCCGCGAACCGACACGGTGCGAATCTCTTCGCGCGTGATGGTGACGGGAAAGGTGCGGCTTTCGTCCTTGCGGAAAATCATCAAATTGACTTTGGTGTTGGGCTCTCCGCGCATGCGCTTCACCGCCTCATTCAGGCTCAAGCCTTTAACCAGGGTGTCGTCAATTTTGGTGATCAGGTCATTCGTCTTCAAACCCGCGCGAAAGGCGGGTGAGCCTTCAATCGGCGAGATCACTTTGACCAGGCCGTCTTCCTGCTAAATCTCGATGCCCACACCAACAAAGCGCCCGGCGCTGCCTTCGCGAAATTCCTTGAAGCTTTTTTTGTCGAAGTACTGCGAATGCGGATCCAGGCTGGCCACCATGCCGGTGATGGCATCAGTGATGAGTTTTTTCTCATCAACCGGCTCGACATAGTCACTTTTGACCATGCCAAACACGGCGGCGAGCTGTTGCAGCTCTTCCAGAGGCAGAGGTGCCAGAGTACCGCGCGCGACGGTTTGCAGCGAAACCGTGGTCAACGCCCCGGCCATCACGCCCAATGAAATCCAGCCTGCAATTCTCAGTTTATGACCCATATAGTTCCTAGTTACCTTCAGCTTTACCCAATATACACCTTGGAGGCGAAATCAAGGGGTCGGTTCCGTGAACAACCCGTAAAGCCCTGCAATACGATGTACTCACAATGCCTTACTCCAGGTAATAGTGCCGAATCGGCTTTAAATTTTCATCCAGTTCGTAGACCAGCGGAATGCCGTTGGGGATGTTCACGCCAACTATTGCCTCGTCAGCCACGTTGTCCAGATATTTCACCAGCGCGCGAATCGAGTTGCCGTGGGCAGCGACCACGACGCGCTTGTTGGCTTTGATGGCTGGTGCCAGCGACTCCTGCCAAAGCGGCAGCACCCGCGCCACGGTGTCTTTGAGGCACTCGGTCAGCGGAATCTGTTCAGGCTTGAGCTTGGCGTAACGGATGTCGCCGCGCTCGCTGCGCGGGTCAGCGGCATCCAGCATGGGCGGTGGCGTGTCATAGCTGCGCCGCCACAGCAGCACCTGCGCGTCGCCATACTGTCTGGCCATGTCGGTCTTGTTCAACCCTTGCAACGCACCGTAATGGCGCTCATTGAGCCGCCAGTGGTTGACGACCGGCAGCCAAGTGCGATCCATCGCATCCAAGCAATGCCACAGCGTGTGCGTGGCGCGCTTGAGCACACTGGTGTAGGCCACGTCAAAATCATAGCCCGCCGCTTGCAGCAAACGGCCGGCGTTTTGGGCTTGCGCGATGCCTGTCGCCGTCAGAGGCACGTCTGTCCAGCCGGTGAAGCGGTTTTCAAGGTTCCAGGTGGATTCGCCGTGGCGGATAAGGACTAGTTTGTACATGGCTGAGTTGATTTCGAAAAGGAATCTGCGAGGACGGCTGAAGCTACTCCGCCCCGTATTCTAAAATCACGGGCTGCGCTGCTGAAGTCTGGCAGCAAACCCCAAGGAAACCCGTGAAATTTTTACTCGACAACTGGATGCTGATTGCGCTGGCCATCGTCTCCGGAACCATGCTCATGATGCCCCTCATCCAGGGAGCTGGCGGCGGGCTGACGGCGGATGGCGCGGTGCAACTCATCAACCGCGAGAAGGCAGTGGTCATCGACGTCTGCGAGACCGAAGAGTTTGCCAAAGGCCACGTCGGTGGGGCAAAAAATATTCCGCTCAATTCGCTGGAGGACAAGCTGGCCAGCACGGTCAAAAACAAAGCCTTGCCGCTGATATTGGTGTGCGAAACCGGGGCCCGCTCGGCCCGCGCCGTCGCTGTTGCCAAAAAGCTCGGCTACGAGAACACGCAATCCATGAGCGGCGGGCTCAAAGCCTGGCGCAGCGCCAATTTACCCGTTGAAAAAACCCCAGAGAAAGCCTGAGCGCCCGCTATGCAACATGTCAAGATGTACACCACCGCAGGCTGCCCTTACTGCATTCAAGCCAAACAGGTTCTCAAGAGCCGGGGCGTGGCCCAGATCGAAGAAATCCGCATTGATGAGCTTCACGACGAGCGCGCCAAAATGATGGAAATCACCGGCAGGCGCACCGTTCCGCAAATTTTCATCGGCAGCACCCACGTCGGCGGCTGTGACGATTTGATGGCGCTGGACAGCAAGGGCGAGCTGATGCCCTTATTGAACATGACTTGAACGCTGCATAAACTGCCCTCCTTTCACCTGAGATAATCCGGCCAACGCCGATGCCGAGCAGCTTCGCTGGCTGATTCACTTTTAACTTTCCCCTTCGTTTTTTGAAAGATTTCCATGGCAGATACCCCCGTCCTCGCTGAATCCAACGGTGCCACTTCCGCGCCTGATGCAGCGCCCGTGTTTCAAATCCAGCGCGTCTATCTCAAAGAGTCGTCACTTGAGCAGCCCAATTCTCCCGGCATCCTGCTGGTGCAGGAGCAGCCCACGGTTGACATCCAGCTCGGCGTGAATGCTGAGCCTGTAGCCGATGGGATTTTTGAAGTCTCCGTTACCGCCACCGTGCAAACCAAAATCAAGGACAAAACGGTGTTCCTGGTCGAGGTCAAGCAAGCCGGCATTTTTGAAGTTCGCAACCTCGCCCCCGATCAAATGAGCCAGGTGATGGGCATCGCCTGCCCGCAAATCGTCTACCCCTATTTGCGCGGCAACGTGGCGGATTTGATTCAGCGCGCCGGCTTTCCGCCGGTGCATTTGTCAGAGATCAATTTCCAGGCGATGTTTGAGCAGCAGCAAGCCCAGCAAGCGTCTGCCGCATCCCAGCAGCCGTCGCCAATCATCACGCAATAGGGTTTTACGTCCTTTAACAAGGATTTCGACGGTTTAGCTCTCGTACACGTTGCACGAGAAGCTATGAAAATAGTACCAAAAAAAATCGTTGTTATTGGCGCTGGAGCTTGGGGTACCGCGCTGGCCGTCAGCGCTGCGCAGCGTGCTGACGGTGCGCACGCCGTGACGCTGTGGGCGCGTAACCCTGCACATGCGCAGGCGATGGAACTGGTACGGGAAAACATGCGCTACCTGCCCGGTGTTGCGCTGCCACCTGATCTGAAAATCTGCGCAGGCCCAGCCCAACCGCTGGCGGACTTGGTTCATGACGCGCAACTGGTCGTCATCGCCACCCCCGTGGCGGGTCTGCGCGCGGTGTTGGCGCAAATTCCCAACTGCAAGATGCCCGTCGCCTGGCTGTGCAAAGGCTTTGAACCCGCCACTGGCAGCGCGCCCGGTGCCTTGCCCCACGAAATTCAAACGCAAGCCGCACCCACCTTGACGGGCGGCGCACTCAGCGGCCCCAGCTTCGCGCTGGAAGTCGCCCGTGGCCAGCCCACTGCCCTGGTCGCCAGCAGCGCGCATGTCCGCGTGCGCGACGCATTGGTCGAAGCCTTTCACACGCCAACCCTGCGCGTCTACGCCAACGAAGACATCGTCGGTGTCGAAGTCGGCGGTGCTGTCAAAAACGTACTCGCCATCGCCACCGGCCTGTGTGATGGCCTGAACCTCGGTGCCAACGCCCGCGCCGCCCTAATCACCCGAGGCCTGGCCGAGATGACCCGTTTCGGCATCGCCCTGGGAGCCAAGCCCGAAACCTTCATGGGCCTGAGTGGCCTGGGCGATTTGGTGCTGACCGCCACGGGTGATTTAAGCCGCAATCGCAAAGTCGGCCTGCTGCTGGCCCAAGGTCACAGCTTGCAGCAAGCCGTTGATTCGCTAGGCCACGTCGCCGAAGGCGTGTACTGCGCCCGGGCGGTTGTGCATCGTGCGCAAAGCCTCGGGGTTGAGATGCCGATTGCTGCGGCGATCGTTGCGCTGCTCGATGGGCAGATCAACCCGGCGCAGGCGGTAGCGGCATTGATGGGGCGGGGCGCGCGGGAGGAGGGTTGATCGTTTGCTCGGTTCTCGTGGTTTGCCGCCACCCACCCAGCGCGGCGACAGCGCAATGTGCTGCGGTTTTGGAGTGAAAGCACGCGCGGAACGAAAAATTTGTGCGACGCGGTGGTCGCTCATTACGACTCTTC
>JANOTE010000377.1:0-1647 GCA_031416195.1 Rhodoferax sp. | reverse complement strand
GCAGTCCGCACAACAGAGAAAACTTCATCAACCCGCCACCAAAGTTGGCTGGGCTGCCCATTCAGACGCCCCGCCGCAGCCAAAGTTCCGCCTGTCCGCGGGCGATTTGGTAAAGAAGCTCGAAGCAATTGGAGACTGCATGGGTGTAAATTGAAACTTGCAAGTCGTATTGTGACTGCATGGTATATCTCTCACCGAACTGAGGAACGTAAAACCATTCTTAGGCCATGGGAACGCGCTCATTTGCAGCGTCCGGGTTCGCTGTCTCTTTCATAGCCAGTACTGAAATACGCAGGCCAATGGCTCCTGGATTCCTTCTAAACGCCGTCAAGGACAAGAGTCGGTTCAGCGGCTGGCCAGTCACAGCCGCAGCAACACGGCATCGGCGAGAGCGCCTATACGCTGGCGCCGGCTGCGCTGCGGTCACTGATCGAGCAGACTGTCGGCCAGCCACTGCGCACGGCGCAGACGGTGCTGGGCGTGGGCGGCCCGCGCAGGCGTATCGACCTCATCCGCACCCATGACGCACCTGCGACGCACCCGTGACCTGCCCACGGCGCTCTGCGGTTGCGCCGTGAACTCGCGCGGCCGCTGGCCCGCGTGGGAGCGGCTCGATTTGTCCATGAAGTCGTCGCGCCGCTGCATGCCGCGTTCGGCGACGCCTGCATCCGTGACCAGTCGCAAATCTTTGGAAAGCACCTGTGCACCGAGGTGGTACAGAGCGTGCTGCATGCTGCGCGCGGCAATGCCCTGCGGGGGCTGAACCCGACGCCGCCAACAGCCCACGGGTGCGGTTGTCCACCTTTCCAGGCGAGCCACACGACCAGGGTTTGCGGATCACCGAAGCGGTGCTGGCGCTGGTAGTCTGCCGCTGTGTCGCTTGGCGCACAGACACCGCTGTCGGACTTGGCGTTTGCTGCAGGGGCCTTGCGCAGCAACATCGTGGCGGGCTGACTCAGCGCATACAGGCGCACACTGGCGAACTCCTCCCTAGAATCGCCCAACACACAAGGGCCTGCCATGCTCTATCCAGAACTCTTCAAGCAGCTCGAAGCCGTCCGTTGGAACATGGACACTGACATTCCGTGGGCCAGCTTCGACTCCGCCAAGCTCAGCGAAGAGCAGGCGCAGACCATCAAGATGAACGCCATCACCGAATGGGCTGCGCTGCCGGCGACCGAGATGTTCCTGCGCGACAACCGCGAGGACAGCGATTTCAGCGCCTTCATGAGCGTGTGGTTCTTCGAGGAACAGAAACATTCGCTGGTGCTGATGGAGTATCTGCGCCGCTTCAGGCCCGATCTGGTGCCCACTGAAGACGAGTTGCACGCGGTGCGCTTCGAGTTCGACCCGGCACCGGCGCTGGAAACGCTGATGATGCATTTCTGCGGCGAGATTCGCCTCAACCACTGGTACCGCCGCGCCGCTGAATGGCACAGCGAACCCGTCATCAAGACCATCTACGAAACCCTGGCGCGCGACGAAGCGCGGCATGGCGGCGCCTACCTGCGCTACATGAAGCGCGCCATCAACAATTTCGGCAACGAAGCCCGGGCCGCCTTCAGCAAGGTCGGCGTGCTGATGGCGAGTGCCCGGCGCACCGCGCAGGCGCTGCATCCGACCAATCTGCATGTCAACAAAAGCCTG
>JANOTE010000376.1:0-7389 GCA_031416195.1 Rhodoferax sp. | reverse complement strand
GCCTTGATCAATTCCGCCAGCGAATAGCCCACCCACGGAATCACCATTGACCAGCCTTCCACGCAGCGCAGGCGGTAGATGCGCTCTTCCTGCGCGCTTAGTTTCAGCAGATCTTCCAAAGCGTACCTGGCGGGTTTTTTGACAAGCCCTTCCACTTCGACCGTCCATGGTTTGGTCTTGAGCGTGCCGGCGTTGCGTGCCGGGTCTGACTTGTCGGTGCCAAACTCGTAAAAGTTGTTGTAGGTGCTGGCATCTTTGTAATCGGTCAACTTCTCCAGCGTCATGGCACCTGCCACGCTGGATTTGATGGATGCCAACGCCGCCAGCTTGCCCGGTGCAACCACAGGAGTTTGAGCGAGCGCCTCGCGCGCCGCCCACGAGGCCATAGCGGCACCCGCTACGCCACCGGCCATCAGCTTCATCAAGTCGCGCCTGCCGTTGTAGACCGACTGAGGCGTGATATCGCTCGCCGTGGGGTGGATAAAACCGTCGTTACCTGTCTTGATCAGCATGGCAATTCCTGTTGAGAGTAGTGGTTAGTCCTGTGACACCCACAAACCTTACAACGTTCCGTAGCTGTGCAAGCCGCTCAAAAACATGTTCACACCCAAAAACGCAAACGTCGTGATCGCCAAGCCCACCAGCGCCCACCAAGCCGCCACGGTGCCGCGCAGGCCCTTCATCAGGCGCATGTGCAGCCAGGCGGCGTAGTTGAGCCAGACGATTAACGCCCAGGTTTCTTTCGGATCCCAGCTCCAGTAGCCGCCCCAGGCTTCCGCCGCCCACAGCGCGCCTAAAACCGTGGCGATGGTGAAAAAGGCAAAGCCGACGGCGATCGACTTGTACATCACATCGTCCAGCACCGCCAGTTCGGGCAACCTTGCTGCGATGCGTTTGCGACCCATCAGGATCGCCGCGACGATCAGCGCTGCTATGCCAAAGTACACCACCCAATAGCTGCTGCCATTGGCTGCGGTTTTTGTTCTGAACACCACCGGTTCAAAACACAAAACAATGCCCAGGAGCCACAGCGGTGCCAGCTTGTACCAGCGGGTTTCCTGCGCGTGGGACTTGATCAGGTATGCAAACGCCACCATCGCTGCCAGCGCAAACGTGCCATAGCCGATGAAGTTGGCCGGCACGTGCAGCTTCATCCACCAGCTCTTGAGCGCGGGCACCAGCGGCTGGATTTCGTGCGCCTCGCGCACTACCGTGTACCAAAGCAAAAAGCCCACTGCGGCGCTCACTACCAGCATCACAAACGCACCCAACGCACGGGTTTTGTATTGCGCCTCAAAGTACAAATAGAAGGCTGCCGTCATCCAGCAAAACAGCACGAACACTTCGTACAGGTTGCTAACTGGAATGTGACCGATGTCGGCACCCAGCAGATAGCTTTCGTACCATCTCACCATGGTGCCAACCAACGCCATGCCGACGGCCACCCACGTCAGGCGCGAGCCGATCAGCTCCATCGTGCTGCTCTCGCCTTTGGCAAAAATGCCCAACCAGTAAAACGCAGTACTCATGAAAAACAGCACACTCATCCACAGAATTGCCGACTGGCTGGAGAGGAAATACTTGAGCCAAAAAACCTTTTCGGCGTTGGCTAAATCACTCTGATACGCGTAAATGCCCAACAGCGAAGCAGCTGCCACCACCATCATCAAGACCCGAAGTGGCCGCCAAAACCAGCCCAGCGCGATGGCACTGGGCAAGGTCAGCAGCAAAATCGCCTTCTCATAGCCATCCATCGCACCGGAGTACCGCGAGAAGGCGAACAGGCCACCTGCGATGACCAACGCGGCGAACAGCCAGTCAAGCGCATTGCGTTTGGCAAAGTAGCCTTCGTTCAGGCTGATTGAGGGCAATGCCGTATTGGTTGCGGTTGTCGTATTCATGATGTCAATCCTTCGCGCCAATCAGCTTGGCTTTCAATTCATCAAATTCCCGGTCGCCGTCCATGGTCTTGCGGTTGGTACTAAGAGCCATGGTCGCCGTCGAGGTGTTCGGGCCAGCCTGATTTGAAGGTGCCAGCCACACCCACACGCGCCGCTCGCGGATGTACAACATCGCAAAAATGCCCAAAATCAAAAGTGCGCAGCCGAGATAGACGATGTTTTTGCCCGGTGCCCGCGCCACCTGGAACACGCTGGCCTGCACATGTTTGAAATCGGTCAACTGTAAGACCACGGGTGCGGGATAGTGCTGCGCGTCGCTCAAGGCAAACACGGCCTGCGTCATGAAACCTTGCGTTGTGTCGCTGGCCGGCAGCGGCTTCAAGCCTGCGGCCTGGCGCGACTGCTGCGCCAACTCAAACAGAGTGCCGTTCAAAATGCGCACCAGCACGTCGCCCGCCCTCATGCGCTCGGCTTCGGGCACGTTGGACTCGATGAAATCGGAGACTGCTTGCAAGCCACCGGTGGGTTTGCCTTCTTTCACACCTTCAGCCCCCGCAAAGAGCGCCAGCGCCCGCGCTGCCGAATCGGCCAGTTGCCTGCTCAGCTCCGGGCGCTGCGGATCCACCGCATTGGCCGCATAGCTTTTGACTGCCGCGTCACGCGCTTGCGGGTCCAGCAGCGCCGCGCGCAGGCGCAAAAACCCGTCCATTGACTTTTGCTCATCGGCCGGCACGCGCAGGTAACGAAACGGCTCTGCCGGCGTGTCCCGCACGCCGAGCAGGAACACCTGCGTCGCGGTGCCCGCGCCCGATTCATCCAAGTTAACCGGCAGCATGTAGTTATTGAACTCACGCGCTTGGCCCGCCGTGTCGCGCAGCTTATAAGAGAAGCTGGGGCCGACGTTGCGCAGCGTTTTTTCAGTTTTCACCTTGTTGGCCGCACCCAGACGGGAATCAATAGCCTGGCGCAGATCAACCTTGCGCACGTCCACGCCACCCGCACTGCTCTTATCACCGGCAAAATTTTCTACGTTGATGATGCGCAGCCCGGTGTATTCCACGGTCAATTTTTCGTTGCCCCCTGCCTCAATCAACTCAGAAGAGCCGCCAATCACGCCCTCAATTTCAAACGGCTTGGCAAACGTCTGGGCTGTCGCCGCCATCGGCAACGCCTTGAGTTTGACGCTGGAGCCGCCGTCGTCAAAGCTGGACTGATAAATTTCAACGCCTTTGTGCCGCGCCGGGTGATTCACCTCCACCCGCGCGGGGATTTTTTCGCCAGTCTCTTTGTCGTGGATGATGATCTCGCTGGCAAACAGCTTGGGCATGCCAGTGGAGTAGTACTCGACGATGAATTTCTTCAGCTCCACGGCAAATGGCAGCTCCTGAATCAGCACACCGTTTGACTGGTTCAGCACCGCTGTGCTGGACTGAGTGCCCTCGGTCACCAGCAGGTTGGCGCGAAAAGTGGGGTTGCTGTCGCTTAGGCGGTGTTGCGGCTTCACATCTGAAATCATGCCGCCGCCGGTGTAAACCGTTTTGCCATTAAAAGCCATTTGCGCACGCACGATCAAGTCGCCATCGAGTAAACCGCCCACGCACACCAGCACGATGGCACTGTGCGCGGCCAGGTAGCCGATCTTGTTGGCGGCGCCGGCTTTGGCGGCCACCATCCAGCCGGTGCCTGAGGATGAACCTGAGGCAGATTCGCGTGCCTGCAATTTGACCTTCCAGCCGCCCCCGACCAGCATCGCGCCAATGCGCTTGGCGGCGACCTCGGGCGACTCATTCAACGTGCTGTTTGCGCGGTGGCCAAAAGCTTTCAAGCTTTGTTCACGGATATTCTCTTTGTACGCTTTGAGATCGGTAAAAATCTTGGGCGCATTGCGTGCAATGCACAGCGAAGTGCTAGTCACCAAAAACGCCAAGATCAGCAAAAACCACCAGGCGCTGTAAACCGAATACAAACCGACTGAAGCGAACACCTCCGCCCAAAACGGCCCGAACTGGTTGGCGTAGTTGTTCGCAGGCTCATTCTGCTTGAGCACGGTTCCAATGACGGATGCAATGCAAATCACCGACAGGAGCGAAATGGAGAACCGCATCGACGACAACAACTCTACCGCAGCGCGCATGAAGCGCGAGCGGGTTTGGAGTTCAATGCCTTGCGTTGAAAGTGTGGACGGTGTCATTAATAAAAAAAGCGAGCCATCCTTAAATGGTTCGCCTTATTGGGTTGCATCTAGGTCACTTGGTTCCCCGAACCCGTGCCCGGTTTCTAAAAGGCACCAGAACTAGGCGCAACGACGTTATTGCGTCTTTTGGGAAGCGGCTAGCGAAGTCCGGCAATGTAATCTGACACGGCTTTGATCTCGCGGTCGTTCATTTTCGCGGCGACCTGCATCATTTGCAAATTGTTCTTGCGAATACCGTCCCTGAAGCCGGTGAGTTGAGCTGCGGTGTACTCAGCATGCTGACCGCCCAAGCGCGGGTATTGCGCGGGCAGGCCCGCACCATTGGGGCTGTGGCAAGCGGCACAGGCGGGCACTTGGCGCTCTGCAATGCCACCTCGGTAAATGCGCTCACCCAAGGCGACCAACTCTTTGTCTTTAGCAAAGCCGGGCTTGATCTTTTTGGCTGCAGACCAGGCCGCCATGGCGCGCATGTCTTCATCGCTCAACATCGAGGCAAAGCCCTTCATCACGGCGTTGTTGCGCTTGCCGGACTTGAATTCCTGCAGCTGCTTGATCAAATACTCCGGGTGTTGCTGCGCGAGTTTGGGATTGGCCGCAATCGCTGAGTTCCCGTCCACGCCGTGGCAGGCCACGCACACCGCGCCGTAGGTGGCTTCGGCCTTGACCAGGTCGGGTTTTGCCGCCACCGCAGGGGCTGGAGGAGCAACCGCAGGGGCTGGAGGAGCCACCGCAGTTGCTGTAGCAGGCTTGGCATCCTGGGCTAAAGTGAAAGTTGGGACAACCAGTACAGCGGCAGTCAGTAGGCAGGAGAAGAGGTGAGCGGGCAGCTTCATGGATGAGGTCGCAGCGTGGGCGTATCGTGAATGGAGGTGAAGGGCTGTGATGGCAAGGAATCATGTCCAAAACAACCGAAAAGCCCGGTGATTCTACAATGCAGGCCCGGGTTTCCCCGCTCACCTCTGGGATTGCCCCGCACATTAATGACCACTCCACCCCGACCACACCCTGCCCACAGCGCAGCCGCCAAAGCCCAAGTCAAAGCCCCAGCACTCATGCCAGAGGTCGTCGCCACTGGCTGGCTGCACACGGCCAAGTTCCTCACCACCGCGCCGCAACTGCATTTTTTGCCCGCGCTGGAAGTGCCTGAAATCGCTTTTGTAGGCCGCTCGAACGCCGGAAAATCGACCTGCATCAACACGCTGACGCAGCAAAAACAGCTCGCCTTTGCCTCGCGCAAACCGGGCCGCACACAAAGCATCAACCTGTTCACGTTAGGCAAACAAGGCGTGACCGATGCCGTGCTGGCCGACCTGCCCGGCTACGGCTACGCGGCCGTGCCCAAGACCGACAAAGCGCGCTGGCAGCAAGTGATGGCGAACTACTTGGTGACGCGCGAAAACCTCAAAGGCATCGTGCTGATGTGTGACCCGCGCCACGGACTCACGGAGTTGGACGAAATTCTGCTGGATGTGATTCGTCCGCGCGTGGTCGAAGGCCTGAAGTTTCTGGTGATCTTGACCAAGGCCGACAAGCTCAACAGAAGCGAGCAGACGAAGGCGCTGTCGATCATGAAACTGCAAGCCGGTGGCGGCGAAGTGCGGCTGTTTTCAGCGCCCAAGCGGATTGGCATTGATGAGGTGTCGATGTTGCTGTGGGATTGGGTGCATCTCCACAAATAAGCTACTAAATAAATAGCTTTTTGTGCAATTTACACGAGATCTAGAGGCCTGTTTCATTGTTAATTCTTCTGAAATGATGCTTCATGCCGCTCGATTGCGGAGTTTTGTAGGGCTTTGCGAGTTTTTCAATACACAGATGGATGGCCTTCGGGTCGATCTTTAAAGCGCTTGTGTACCCAAAAATACTGCGCGGGCATCGTGTCGATGTAGCTTTCAAGCCGCTGATTCATGCGCGTGGTGTCTGCGGTCACATCACTGCCTGGCACATCGTCCCAGGTTGGCAAGACCTGCACCTCGTAGCCCGTGCCCGTCATGCGGGTGATAACCGGCACCACGCGGGCGCGACCCAGCTTGGCCAGACGCGTCAGCGATGTCACCGTGGCGGCGGGTACGCCATAAAACGGCACGAAGATAGACTCCTGCAAACCGTAATTCATGTCAGGCAGCAGATATAGCAGGTCGCCCTCACGCAGGCCTTTCACCAGAGGTGTGGGGCCTGCAAATCGATCAAACAGCTTTGGGCTGCCAAATCTCTTGCGGCCTTCAAAAACCCATTCATCAACCTGCACGTTGCTTTGGTGGCTGTAGATCGTAGCGAACTGGCGGCCTATCTGCGAGGTCAACGCGGTCCAACCGGCATCAAGACCGACAAAGTGCGGTGCAAAAATCACCACCGCCTGGTCGCCTTTGAACGCGTCAACCGCCCCCGTGATTTTGAGGCGATCACGCACCGTTGCAACCGAGCCATGCCAAAGCCAGCCCCGATCCAGCCACGCCTGCGCAAACTGGACGAAATGCTGACGGGCCACCTGCGTGCGTTTTGCTTGCGACCACTGCGCAAAGCACAGCCCAAGGTTGATCAAAACCACCTTGCGACGGGGCCAGACGATCCAATACAACACCGACCCCATCACCCAACCCAGCGCCCGCACCCAAGCCAGCGGCAGACGGGCCAGCACGCGCATGAACAGAATACCGCAATGGCTTAGAAAGCTGACCATATGCCGTTCAAGCCCAGATCACGCATCATCGCGTGGCCTTTTGTAGCGGGCATAACCCCAAAGGTACTGCTGCGGGCAGCGACGAATCAGGCCTTCCATCTCGTGGGTGATCGCCGCCACGGCTTGGCTGACATCGCTGGGCAAGACCTCTGACAACGGATGCACATGCACTTTAAAGCCGCTTGCCCGCTTCAAACGCTCACCCCATGCTACTAAAATAAAAGCATTTGTCTGCTGTGCCAGCCGCACCGCGAGCGTCATGGTGTAGGCATCACGGCCAAACACGGGTGTCCAAATGCCTTGGCCCTGCGGCGGCACCTGGTCTGGCAGCAGGCCCACGCAGTCGCCGTTGCGCAAGGCCTTGATCATCTGCTTGACCCCGGCCAATGTCGTGGGTGCAGTATGCAAGCCGGGGCGGGATCGGGCCGATGTCACCAACGCGTGCAGCCACGCCTTGCGCGGCGGGCGAAACAGCACAGTCATCGGGTGGCCCTGCCGGCCGTAGCGCTGCGCGTAGGCTTGCGCGGTCACTTCAAAGCAGCCCAGGTGCGGGGTCAAAAAAATGATCCCGCGATTCAGCGCCAGCGCAGCCTCGATGTGCTCGTTGCCGCTCC
>JANOTE010000375.1:0-2573 GCA_031416195.1 Rhodoferax sp. | reverse complement strand
AAGCGCTCCACAAACCCCAGTAAATCAGCGATCAGTTTTGTCCGCTAAATCTGTTATGCGCAGGCTCCAAGGCAGCAGGGCCTCAACCGCTTCGACGGTTTTGGCTGCCGGCAAATCACGCAGCACCCGGCGCAGCCAGGTGTAGGGCTCCAGCCCGTTGGCTTTTGCGGTCTGCACCAACGAGTAGATGACCGCGCTGGCATGCGCCCCGGCTGGGGTGTCACTGAACAGCCAGGCCTTGCGCCCGATCACAAAGGGTCGGATCGCATTCTCACAACGGTTATTGTCAATGGGCAAGTCACCGCGCTCCGTATAGCGGGTAAGTTGCGGCCACAAATTCCCCATGTACATCAGGGCCGTGCCCAGCGCACTCTTGGGAGTGACCAGCGGCGTCTGTTGGCCCATCCAGGCGTGCAACTCGGCCAACGCGGGCACACTGGCGCTTTGGCGGGCCAGGTGACGCGCCGCAACCGTGGCGTCCTTGCAGTCGCGCTCGATGCGGTACAGCTTGCCAATCAGGCTCACCGCCTCATCGGCTTTGCCGCGTTTGCCCTTAGGCTGCACCCGCGCCGCCTCGACAAACCGGCGGCGCACATGGGCCCAGCAGGCCAGGCGCTCAACCCCGGGAGTGGCGGCAATGGCGTTATAGCCGTCATAGCCATCGGTCATCAAATAACCCGTAAATCCCTCCAGCAAACGCGTGGGCACTTTGGCGCTGCGGCTGGGGTCGTAGTCATACAACACCACCGGTTTGTCGGGTGGCCCCCCGGTCTGCACCCACATGTAGCTGTTGGAGGTCGGCGCACGGTCTTTTTCCTTGAGCACCTGCACCA
Source organism: Rhodoferax sp. (assembly GCA_031416195.1). Lineage (GTDB taxonomy): Bacteria > Pseudomonadota > Gammaproteobacteria > Burkholderiales > Burkholderiaceae_C > JANYCG01. Next base: position 1,740 of record JANOTE010000375.1, on the reverse strand, counting down.
CCGTCTCATCCATGTGGATCAACGTGCCATCGAGCAACATGTCGCGCATCAGGTTGGTCAGGGGTTGCAGCACCCCGGCGCTGCCAATCACCCAGCGCGCCAGAGTCTGGCGGGGCACCGGCGCATTGTGGCGCATCAGTACGTTCTCGAAACGCGCCAGAGGCAAGCCATCAACGAACTTGACCGCCAGCAGCATGGCCAGGAAGTCGGCACTGGCGTTGCTTTTGGGCAGGGGCTGTGCGGGCAAGGCCGCTGTCACCGGGGCGTGCTGGCTGCCCGGGCAGCCATAGCGCTTGCGGATGTGACGCAGCACACGCACCTGCATCGGCACGATGTCGAGTTGTTCGCTGATGTCCTGGCCGATCTCCACCATCGGGGTGCCGCACGGGCAGGTGCGCGAAGCTGCGGGAACATCATGAATGACATCCACCCGGGCCAGGCCGGCGTCCAGGGGGTTGCGTTTGCCGCGAGCCGGTTGGGTGCTGGGTTTATCTGCCTGGGTATCGGATGCGGATGCGGATGTGGACTCTTCAGCGGCAATTGGGGCGGCGTCCTGCGCCTGGGTGCCAACTTGCGCCAGGACCTCGGCCTCGTCAAATAAGCGACTCTGGGCGGACAACTGCTCGGAGCTGGCACCGAACATGCGATGGCGCGCCAGTACGGCTTGCTCGAGCATGCGGATGACGTAATCGTGGGCTTCCTGGCGAATGGCCTGAGCCTCTTGGTGCAGGCTCACAACGAGCGCTGCGTGTGCAGCTTGCTGGGCCACCAAGAGGGCCTTGAGGGCCTGCGCGTCGTTGGGCAAAATGCTTGGCAAAGTGAATGTTTGAGCGAGCGCTTCAAAGGTCTTCTTCAGAGGAGAAAAAGGGGGTTGAAGGCGTGCAAAAGACATGCTGTATTTTAGCCGTTTTCCCTATGAAACAGCCGTAAAAGTCAGCGTTTTATGCGGCTTATTCTTCGTCAAATCAAAGCCTTCAATCAACCAGCCAAATTCGGTCAAACTGATCGTCTTGGTGACCTCACCTTCATCCTGCGGCCAGGCGAACTTGTCGCGCTCCAGGCGCTTTTGCCACAGACAGAATCCATTGCGATGCCAGTACAGTGCCTTGATGCGGTTGCGCCCTCGATTGGTGAAGACGTACAGGGCGCTGGCAAAGGGGCTCAAACCCAGTTCCTGCTCGACCAGCACGCTTAAGGCATTGATGGCTTTTCTGAAGTCAATGGGCGCGCGGTACAGGTAGACCTGCTCGATGGGGCAGCCCGGATGCATTACTGAGCCCCTTGGGCGCAGTGACCCAGATCAGCGAGGCCAGCGAGCCAGCGGGGGTCGGGCAGCGCCGCCATTTCAAGGCGCAGCCCACCCCTCAGTACCAGGGTGCAGTGCGCATAGGTGGGGGACGCGGGGGGCGTAGTCGTGGACACGGGTGGCACCACCCGTTCAGGCGTGCTCACACGCAAGGCAATGAATTTGCTGGACGGCTTGGGCGCGCTCAGTAAGGCTGATGAGGCTGGTGGTACCGGCAGTGGCGCCACCCCCATTGGTTCAGCTTGGGTTTGAGCGGGTGCCAAGGACTTGAGTTTGCGTTGCCAGTAGTACAGCGATGAGCGCGCCAGATTGTGTTGGCGGGCGTAAGCGGCGGTACTGCCCTGCTGGGCTTTGATCGCAGCGACATGGCTGGGCCAGTCGGTTTTTGTGTTTTGCATGCTTGTTTTTCCATCCGAATTTTGATGGGCCAAGCA
>JANOTE010000374.1:0-2631 GCA_031416195.1 Rhodoferax sp. | reverse complement strand
CAACGGATGGCGCCACAGCTCGGCCAGCGGTGTGCGCGTGAGGGACAAAGCCTTGCGTGCATTCAGGTTACGCGCGATTTCAGCCTGGCAGCAAGGCACCAGCACCATGTATTTTGCATGCTTGGCCAGCCCAAAGGCAATGGCATCGTCGGTGGCCGTGTCGCAGGCATGCAGCGCGGTAACGATGTCGATTTCGGGCGGCAGTTCGGCGGACTGTGCCGAGTCGGCCACGCTCAGGTTCAAAAATGACATGCGTTGAAAGCCCAGGCGCTGGCTGAGCGCGCGTGACTTGTCAACCAGCTCGGCGCGTGTCTCGATGCCGTAGATGTGCCCCACGCTTTTTGATTTGAAAAACAAGTCGTAAATGATGAAGCCCAGGTAGGACTTACCGGCACCATGATCGGCCAGCGTGATGCCCGCTGGCTTTTCATCAAGCTCCAGCAGCAGCTTCTCAATGAACTGGTACAGGTGATACACCTGCTTGAGTTTGCGCCGCGAATCTTGGTTGAGCTTGCCTTCGCGCGTCAGGATGTGCAGCTCCTTGAGCAATTCGATTGATTGACCCGGTCGAATCTCGGGTGGCAAGTTCATCAGTGGTTTGACCATCATGCAGCCTCTTTCCCAGTGATCCCGTGTGCACCGACATCCAGCGCGGCCCAGCCCTGCGCGCCAAGTTCGGTCATGGTTTGGATGTTTTTTTCGAAGATTTCATCAGCCTGTGGAAATGCGGCAACTGCACGATCCACGCTGGCTTCGCGCAGCAAATGCAACATCGGATAGGGCGAGCGGTTGGTGCAGTTGGCGATGTCGTCTTGCGCCGCATCGGCGAACTGGAAACGCGGATGAAACGGCGCGATCTGCACGGTGCCGTCCAACCGAAGTTTACGTAAAAGCGCATTGGCGCGGAACAGGAAATCGTTGAAATTCAGAAACTCGCCCAAAGCGTTTGGGAGGATCAGCAGTGTAGTGTCCCGCACCTCTGCGTCCAGCGCGACCAGGGTCGTAAGTTCCTGGGCTAACCCGTCCAGCACATCCGCAGGTTCGAGCGCCAGACTCACCGCGTAGTGGATTTGGCCCTTGACATGCACCACTTTGGCAAACGGGCACAGGTTCAAACCGATCACGGCGCGCTCCAGCCAGCGGCGCGTGCCGTCAATGGCGTGGCTCGCGTTTGGCGCGTCCAGCATGGCGCTCACGACAGCAACCGCCTGCCAGTCAGGCGCTCATGCTCGCGCGCGGCAAAGCGGTCGGTCATTCCGGCGATGTAATCCGCCACGATGCGCTCAACCTGGCTTGGCTGGTTTACTGAACTGGCGCGCGCTGCGGCAGCCTTGGCTGCGAAGCCAGGCTGCATCTCCTGCGGTGCGGCTACAAAAATCGGGTACAGCTCGGCAACCACCTGCTTGGCGTTACCCGTCATCTGCATCACCTGCGGATGACGGTACAGGTTTTGCAGCAGAAAGGTTTTCAGCGCCTGTGACTGCTGGCGCATGTCGGGCGAGAACTGCACCAATGGCTTCATCCGGCGCACGGCAACAGCGTCTGGCGGGGATGCCTTCGTCAACGCATCCTGGGTGTGATAGATCACGTCATGCACCTGCGCACTGAGCATGCGCCGGATGGTCTCATACAACAGCCTTCGCCCTTGGGATGCCGCGCTCAAGTGGGGATGCTGCTGCAGCGTTTCACGCAGAAACCGATCAACCAGCGGTACCGCTTCAAGACGCTCCAGCGTGATCAACCCGGAGCGCACACCGTCATCCATGTCGTGCGCGTTGTAGGCAATTTCGTCTGCCAGGTTGCACAGTTGCGCCTCCAGGCTGGGCTGAGTGCCATCCAAAAAACGCCGGGCCACGCCATTCGGCTCTTTCGCGTCAAGCTTTTTGGCGTTGCTGGCGGAGCAGTGCTTCAAGATGCCTTCACGTGTTTCAAAACACAAGTTCAAGCCGTCAAATAGCGGGTAGCGCGCCTCCAGCTCATCGACCACCTTCAAGCTCTGCAGATTGTGCTCAAAGCCGCCGTGCGCGGCCATGCATTCGTTCAGTGCGTCCTGCCCGGCATGGCCAAACGGGGTATGGCCGAGATCGTGCGCGAGGCTGATGGCTTCAACCAAATCCTCATTCAACCGCAGCGTGCGGGCGATCGATCGCGCCAATTGCGCCACCTCCAGCGAATGCGTGAGGCGGGTGCGAAACAGGTCACCCTCGTGGTTCAGGAAAACCTGGGTTTTGTAAACCAGGCGGCGAAACGCGGTGGAATGAACGATGCGGTCGCGGTCGCGCTGGAATTCGGTGCGGGCGGGGGCAGTGGCTTCGTTGTGGCGGCGTCCGCGCGACTGGGCCGGGTCGCAGGCGTAGGGTGCGAGCGGGGTCAAAGGCACCATTCAACGTGACACGAGGTGATGCTACTGGCCTTCGGGCTTGAGTGGCGCAGGCTGCGTCGCGTCATTTAGCAACACCGAGAAACTGGTGTTTTCAAAGGTGGTATCGGCAAAATCGGATTCGTGCTCGGATGCGGCTGGGTCAGATTGGGGCGGTGGGTTAGCCGCAGACGCGGCTTCGTCCTTGGCCTTGGCAGCAGCCAACTCCACCGCTACAGCCACCCGTTCTTCGGTGTGGATGATCGACTGCT
>JANOTE010000373.1:0-14395 GCA_031416195.1 Rhodoferax sp. | reverse complement strand
GAAAACTGATCAAGCTGGCGGGGCCGCGCCTGAGCAGCAAAAAAGTCACGCTGCAGGCTCTGCATGAAATCACCGACCAGATTCGCCGCTACTTGCAAATGCAGTTTCTCACCAGCGTACTGGTGGGCGTGTTGACCGGGCTGGCGCTGTGGGCGATTGGGCTGGAGAACGCGGCCGCCTGGGGCGTGCTGGCGGGCGTTTTGAATTTGGTGCCCTATCTGGGGTCGCTGGCCATGACGGGCGCGTCAGCACTGGTGGGTTTTTTGCAGTTTGGAAGCGTGAGCATGGCCTTGATGGTGGGCGGTGCCTCACTGTTTATTCACGCGGTGATCGGTAACCTTCTCACACCGTGGCTGACCAGCAAAACCAGCCAACTGAGCCCGGTGGCGGTATTTGTGGGCTTGTTGGCCTGGGGTTGGCTTTGGGGCGTGTGGGGCCTGCTGCTTGGCGTGCCGATTTTGATGATGGTCAAGGCCGTTTGCGACCGCGTTGAAGACCTCAAACCGATCGGCGAGTTTCTGGGTTCTTGAGTTATTCCGGCATCAAATCGCTCAACCGGTGTTGCGCAAGCCCGCAGCAATGCCGTTGATCGAGATGTGAATGCCGCGCTGTACCCGCTCATCGGCTTGGCCGGCCCGGTAGCGGCGCACCAGCTCGACCTGCAGGTGATGCAGCGGGTCGATGTAAGGAAACCGATGGCGAATGGAGCGTTGCAGTGCGGTGTTGTTCGTCAGGCGCTGCTTGTCGCCGGTGATGAGTGTGAGTGCCTTGACGGTGAGGTGCCACTCTGCTTCGATCGCGCCAAAAATATCTTTGCGCAAGCGGGTATCCGTCACCAGTTCTGAATAGCGTGAAGCCAGCGCCAGGTCGCTTTTGGCCATCACCATGTCCATGTTGGACAGCAGGGTGCGAAAGAACGGCCAGTTGCGGTACATTTTTTGCAGCAGCGCGGCATCGCCATGGGGTTGGTTGATGAAGGCACTTACCGCCGTGCCAAAGCCATACCAGCCTGGTAGCGTCAAGCGGCACTGCCCCCAACTGAAACCCCAGGGGATGGCGCGCAGGTCTTCGATTTTTTGGGATGGGAGCTTCTCCGACGGGCCGCCCCGAGGCGAAACAGCCCCCGTGGGGGGCAGCGCAGTACGCGAAGCGACAAGCGTGGGGGCCACATACCTAGAGGCTGGTCTTGATCCAATATTGAGTTCGGCAATTTCACGAATGGGGGTGGAGTCAAAGAAATATCTTGTGAAGCCTGGTGTTTCGTAGACCAATGCGCGATAGGCCGCCATGCTCAGACCGCTCAGCGTTTCCGCGGCCATCAAATAGTCCTTGGTGGCGGGCTTGGTGGATTGCAGCAAGGTGGCTTCAAGCGTTGCAGCTACCAGTGTTTCAAGGTTGCGCCTGCCGATTTCGGGGTTGGCATATTTGGAGCCAATCACCTCGCCTTGCTCAGTGAGGCGAATTTGCCCGCGCACGGTGCCGGGCGGCTGCGCCAGAATCGCTTGATAACTCGGGCCACCACCCCTTCCTACAGTGCCACCGCGACCATGGAACATTCGTAATTTAATCGCATTCCCCATCTCATCAAACAGGGCCACCAGTGCGATCTCGGCGCGGTACAGCTCCCAGTTGCTGGTGAAGATGCCGCCGTCCTTGTTGCTATCGGAGTAGCCCAGCATGATGTCCTGCTCGGCACTGCTGCGTTTGATCAGCGCGGCGATGCCGGGCAGGGCATAAAACTCGCGCATGATGGGTGCGGCATTGCGCAGGTCCTCAATGGTCTCGAACAGCGGCACCACGATCAGATCATTGGTTGCGGCACTGTCCAGCGTGCCACTGAGCAACCCCGTTTCCTTTTGCAGCAGCAGCACTTCAAGCAGGTCGCTCACGGTCTCGGTGTGGCTGATGATGTAGTGGCGGATGCTGTTGCGGCCAAAGCGCTGCAACATCTGCAGCGCGGTTTCAAACACGTCAATCTCGCTCTGTGCAAGAGGCGAGTAGGTGGCACCCAACACGCGTAAGGGGCGTGCATCATTGAGCAGGCGCAACAGCACCGTGCGCTTGGCCACTTCATCAAGCTGCGCATAGGTGGGCTCGATGCGGGCTACGCGCAGCAGCTCGGCCACCACTTCCTCGTGCTTGTCCGAGTTTTGCCGCAAGTCCACCGTGGCCAGATGAAAGCCAAAAACCTCCACAGCGCGAATCAGCGGGTGCAGGCGCTGCGCCGCCATCGCCGCACCATGGTGGCTTAGAAGAGAGGCTTCAATCACTCGCAAATCGGCACCGAAATCCTCAGCCTGGGCGTAGGGGTTTTGCGGAACTACGGCGTGGCGCGCTGCATCGCCGCCGGTCAAAGCTTTAAGCGTGGCGGCCAGACGTGCGTACACGCCCGTGAGGGCGCGGCGGTAGGGCTCGTCCTGCCGATGCGCATTGGTATCGGGCGATGCATTGGCAAGCAATTGCATCTCGGGCGAGCATTTCACCAGCATGGCGGATATTGACAGCTCCGCCCCCAGAAAATGCACCTCCGTCAAGTAATGGCGCAGCGCCACTTCGGACTGGCGCAACAGCGCGTACTGCAAGGTTTGCGCCGTCACATTCGGGTTGCCATCGCGATCCCCGCCAATCCACTGCCCCATGCGCAAAAAACTGTGTACCGGGTGCTGGCCCAAATGTTCCTCCAGCTCGGCGTACAGCTTGGGGATCTCGCGCAGGAAGGTGGACTCGTAATAGCTCAGCGCGTTTTCGATCTCATCCGCCACGGTGAGCTTGGTGAACCTGAGCAGCCGGGTTTGCCAAAGCTGCATCACGCGGGCGCGGATTTGTGCTTCGTTGGACGCAAACTCCTTGGGGCTCAGCGCGTCTTTCGTGGATGCGCTGGCCAGTTTTCTTTCGCGGATGGCGTCCCGCGCTGTGAGCAACTGGGCGATGTCGCGCTCGGCATCCAGAATGCTTTTGCGCTGTACTTCGGTCGGGTGCGCGGTGAGCACGGGCGACACGTAGCTTTGCGCCAGCATGCTTGAAATGGCCTTGGGCGCGATACCCGCCCAGCGGCAGCGCGCCACTGCCACTTCGATGCTGCCCTCTTGCGTGTCGCCCGCGCGCTCGTGCACGGCGCGCCGGCGGATGTGATGCCGGTCTTCCGCCAAGTTGGCCAGGTGGCTAAAGTAGGTGAAGGCGCGTATTACGCTCACGGATCGATCACCACTGAGTGCCTTGAGCAGTTTCTTGAGCGCTTTGTCAGCGTCGGTGTCCGCATCACGCCTGAAGGCCACCGAGAGCTTGCGGATTACCTCGATCTGGTCGTAAGCCTCCTGCCCTTCCTGCTCGCGGATCACGTCGCCCAGAATCCGCCCCAGCAGGCGAATGTCTTCTACCAGCGGGCGCTCGTTGGCCTTCATTTTGGCCAGCGGGCGCGGCTCTGCAGGAACTTTGACAGGGGTCGTAGAGTGCTTGTTCATGGGTGTCCATGCTAGCATTCGAGGATCATTCAAACTACGTGGTGATTACCAGCAGGTTACGACTTTGAGCACACTCCAAGACTCCCCCCAGCACATCCGAGCGGGTCTGCTGACCATCGCCACGCGAGAAAGCAGGCTTGCCCTGTGGCAGGCAGAGCATGTTAAAGCCTTGCTCTGCGCACACGGGCATCGCGTTGCACTGTTGGGCATGACGACCCGCGGCGACCAGATACTGGACCGCTCGTTGAGCAAAATTGGTGGCAAAGGGTTGTTCGTCAAAGAACTGGAAGTGGCGCTGGAAGAAGGCCATGCCGATCTGGCGGTGCATTCATTGAAAGACGTGCCGATGGATTTACCACAGGGCTTTGCGTTGGCCTGCGTGATGGAGCGCGAAGACCCGCGCGATGCGCTCGTGTCCAACCACTGGAAGTCGTTGGCCGAACTCCCACTGGGCTCGGTGCTGGGCACATCCAGCCTGCGGCGCATGGTGTTGCTGCGTGCTTTGCGGCCTGACCTCAAGATTGAACCGCTGCGTGGCAACCTCGACACCCGCCTGCGCAAGCTCGATGAGGGCCATTACGCCGCGATTGTGCTGGCCGCTGCGGGGTTGAAGCGATTGGGCTTGACCAGCCGCATTGCTGCTGTGTTTGACCCGGCCGAGATGCTGCCCGCAGCGGGCCAGGGTGCGCTGGGGATCGAGATCAGAACCGAGCGCGCTGAACTGATGGGGACGCTCGCGCCCCTTGCGCATCAGCCATCGTGGTTGGCGGTGACGGCTGAGCGTGCCGTTAGCCGGGCCATGGGTGGCAGTTGCTCGATGCCGCTGGCGGCGCACGCCACCTGGGCCATTGCCACGGACCAGCAGGACGTTCTGGAAATCAGGGCCGCCTGGGGTGAGGTGGATGCCGCGCTTCAAACCGCACTGCCAACACCGCTGGTGCGGGCCACGTTGTCGGCAAAAGTCACCAACCTGGTTCAAGCCAGCCAGTTGGGCGAGCAGGTTGCCGCGCTGCTGATCCAGGGGGGTGCCAAGCGGCTGCATGACCCCAGCGGGCGCACCTGAATGCGCGTGTTGGTGACCCGGCCCAGCCGCGTGGCACAAAGCTGGTTGAAGGCATTGAAGTCCGTCGGGCATGACCCCATCGCGCTGCCGCTGGTCGATATCGCACCGGTAGCTGATTTGCAGCCGTTAGCGGACGCGTGGCAGCAGATCAGCCGCTACCAGGCCGTGATGTTTGTAAGCGCCAATGCAGTGGACTTTTTTTTTGCGGCCAAACCCCAGTCCATTGCCTCTATTGCCGCGCAAGGTGGCCCGTCCATTCGAACTTGGGCCACTGGCCCGGGCAGCGTACGGGCGCTCATGCGAGCAGGTGCCAGCGCAGCCTGTATCGACGCACCAAAACCTGATTCGTTGCAATTTGACTCCGAGTCGCTGTGGGCGCAAGTCCACGGACAAATTGGATTGGGCAGCCAGGTGCTGATTGTTCGCGGAGATGAAGCGAATTCGCAGGCTGGGGGCAGTGGCCGGGATTGGCTTGCGCAGCAAATTCAGGCGGCGGGCGGGTTCACCGAATTTGTCGTTGCCTACCAACGGCAGGTTCCAGCATTTACCGAGGCGCAGCAAGGCATCGTGCGTGCAGCATCGACGGATGGCAGTGCCTGGCTGTTCAGCAGCAGTCAGGCGGTGGTCAACCTTGCGATCAGTTTCCCCGCGTTGTCTTGGGCCAAAGGACGCGCCATAGCCACCCATCCGCGCATCGCGCAGACCGCACGCAGCCACGGTTTTGGTGTTGTTTGCGAGTCACGGCCAACCCTTGAAGATGTCATCGCGTCGATAGAATCGTGGGCATGAACACTGCTTCGGAATCGACTGAAAACGCTGTATCACAGGGTTCGGGGATAAAGACCGTCTGGATGAAATGGGCGGGCGTGTTGGGTGCTTTGGTGGCGCTGGCGGCTTTGGCTTGGGCGGTGATGGTGGGACAGAAATTATCCAACGTGCAGGAGCAGCTCGCGCGTCAATCGGCTCAAGCCGGTGCCCAGTCCATTGAGGCCAAAACGATCGCGCGCGAGGCGATTGAGCTGGCGCGCGACACCGCCGCGAAATTGACCGTGTCCGAGTCGCGGCTGAATGAGGTAGCGTTGCAGCGCAGTCAGCTTGAAGCGTTGATAACCAGCCTGTCGCGCACCCGTGATGAGAATTTGGTGGTGGACATTGAATCCGCCGTGCGTCTGGCGCAGCAGCAGGCGCAATTGACGGGGAGCGTTGAGCCGCTATTGGCCGCGCTCAAGTCGGCTGAGCAGCGGGTTGGCCGCGCTGCGCAGCCCCGGCTCAGTGCGCTGCAACGGGCGATCGTGCGGGATACCAACCGGATCAAGGCGACGGCACTGAGCGACACGCCTGCGCTGCTGGTCAAAATGGATGAACTGGTGCGCCTGGCCGATGAGCTGGTGTTGGCCAACGCCGTTGGCAAGCCCACAGAAGGCGCAGCCGGAAGTGCCAGCACTTTGGCGGCGAAATCCGCCGCCTTGTCCTGGTGGCAGCAGGGCCTGCAAACCATCCTCGACGAGGCGCGCGGGTTGTTGCGTGTGAGCCGCATCGAACAGGCGGACAGTGCGCTGCTGTCACCCGAGCAGTCCTTCTTCGTGCGGGAGAACTTCAAGCTCAAGCTGCTCAACGCCCGGCTGGGTTTGCTTGCGCGGCAGCTGGAGTCATCCCGTGCTGATTTGAAAGCGGCGGCAAGCTCGCTTGGCAAATACTTCGACCAAACTTCCCGCAAAACGCAAACTGCACAGGCGCTGTTGCAGCAAGTGCAGGCCGACATGCGCACGCTGGAGGTGCCGCGTCTGGATGACACGCTGGCGGCATTGGCCACGGCGGTTGCGGGGCGTTAGGTTTCAATGCGCATCGCCCTGTCATTGCTCGCCCTGTTTGCCATTGCGGTGGCAGCGGCCCTGCTGGCCGGCAATAACCAGGGCACCATCACCCTGTTTTGGCCGCCCTATCGTGTGGACTTGTCGCTGAACCTGGTGCTGGCGCTGACGTTGGGTGCATTCTTGGTGTTGCACTTGGCGCTGCGTGCCTTGAGCCTGTTGTTTGGCATGCCCAGGGAGGCGCGGCGCTGGCGCATCCAGCATCGTGAGCGGGCGATGTTTGTGGCGATGCTGGATTCACTGGCGCATCTGGTGGCGGGGCGCTTCATACGGGCGCGCAAATCGGCTGAAATGGTGCTGCTGCAAGAGGGCGTGCTGCACCGCGGCGGTGAAAAGGCGATTTACGCCGACCGGCTGCGCAGCATGGCGCACCTGCTGGCAGCAGAAAGCGCGCATTCGCTGCAAAACCGCGAGGATCGCGAGACCCATCTGCGCCAGGCCTTGAGCCAGTCCGACAGACGCAATGCCCAGGAAACCCGCGAAGGCGTTCAACTGCGTGCGGCCCGCTGGGCCTTGGACGACCGTGATGCCGCTGGCAGCCTGCGTTGGCTTGAAGAGCTGCCGCATGGCGCATCCCGGCGCACCGTGGCCATGCGCCTGCGGCTCAAGGCTGCGCGTTTGGGTGGTCAGACCACGACGGCGCTGGAGACGGCGCGCCTGCTGGCCAAGCACCGCGCGTTTTCGGTGGCGGCTGGCCAAAGCATCGTGCGCGGCCTGGTGTTGGAGCTGATCAATGCCACGCACGATGCCGCTCAACTGGACAGGGTGTGGGCAACGCTGGATGCTGCCGATCGAATTGACCCGGACATTGCCATCGCTGCGGCACTGCGGCTGTTAAGTCTGCACGGGGACGTGGCACTGTCCAGGCTATGGCTTCTGCCGATTTGGGAGCTGGCGCTACAAGGTGTTGCGGTGGGGCTGACAGCAGGCAAGTCGGTCAATCAGTTGCCTGCGCAGGCGTTGACCCAAGACCAGCGCGTGGGCCTGATTGAAACGCTTGAGCTGGGCTTTGCACAGACCTCAGATACCCCAGACACCCCAGATGCCGCCTGGCTTACGCGCATTGAAGGCGCACAACTGCGCTTCCCCGGTGACCCGATGTTGCAGTATCTGGCGGGCATGACCTGCATGCATTTGAAGCTGTGGGGCAAGGCGCAGCAGTTGCTCACCCATTCATTGCCACAACTGCGCAGCGACCGCTTGGCTCGCAAAGCCTGGTTGACCTTGGCCGCGCTGGCCGAGCAGCGTGGTGATGCACCAGCGGCTACTCAGGCTTTGAAAAAAGCGCTGAGCAGCGAGTAGCTCACTTCGGGACTTATCCGCAGAATTTACTGCGGCTGGGTTTCCTCAAACGGCAATTGCACAGAGCGCAAGTCGCGCTTGGTTTCCACCAGCACCAGCGGACTTGCATCGACTGGAGCGACGGCAGCGCGCACGCGGGGCACGTGAATGGGTTTGGCCTCAGCCGCAATCGCCGCTTGAACCTGCGCAATTTTGACTGAATCTGAGTTCACCCATGACAGCCCCGACCCTTGTGCCACTTGGTTCAGCTTTTCAATGGGCAAGGTGAAGCTTTGCACTTTGGGCAGGCCGGTTGAGCCTGCAGCAGCTATTGCTGTTGTCGCTGCAGCGGGCACGTTGACCAACACTGCCGCAGCCACCACAGGGGCTGCTACTGACGGCGCTGCTACTGGGGGCGCTGGCATCGCTGCAGCTGTTGCGGGTACTGCAGCTGGCACCAAGGGCGAGAGTGCCGTGATCGCCGTGTCTGAGAAATACGAGCGCATGGCTGGGCGCTCGTCATTGCGGACCGAAGCGGCTTTTTCAAAGTAGCTCTCGCTGGTGCCAGATTGACCGGATTGCGCGCCGCCATCTGCAGTAGAGGTGTCGGCGGCAAAGCCCTCTAGAGGTTGCTGAGCGTCGCGCGACTCTGCATCCTGGCGGGCAGCCGGGTCGGGCCGCTCGCCGCGCTGTACACGCTCGCCACGTTCACGGCCATAACGGTCACGTGATCGCTTTTCGCGCGGCTGGCCGTTCTCGGCGTTGCCGTCTTGCGGCGTGGCTTGCGGGTCTTGCCGATCTGCACCGCCGTGATGGACGGCACCATTCAAAGCCCCTTCCTGAGTGGCTTCTGGCGCATTGTTGCCCTCTTGGCCGTCTGCGCGACGCGGCCGACGCTCACCGCGTGGCTCACGCGGTTCACGCCCACCTTCGCGTGGCTCACGCGGTTCACGTGGTTCACGCACCTCGCGGGGGGGTGCTGCTTGATCAGCGTTTATCGATCCGTCCGCACCGCGCTCGGCAGAGGGACGATCGCTGCGCTCGGCGGTGGGACGATCACCGCGCTCCGCGTTGCGGCCACGGCCACCGCGCTCGCCACCCCGGTCTGGACGATCCTGATCACGCGGGCCACGGCCAGCGCCACGCTCGCGCGAAGGTTCCTGGCCATTGCCGTTCTGGGTCGTGTCTGCTGTTGCCATCAGCAAAGCGTTGCCGTCTGCGTCCAATCGCTCGCGCGGCTGGTTTTGACCTGGACGGTCAACGCGAGGCGGGCGCTCAGCACCACGCTCACCACCACGATCTGCTCTGCCGCCGCGGCCACCCCGGTTGCCACGTCCTTCACCGCGACCCTCACCTCTGCCATCACCACGTCCCTCGGGGCGTGGTTCGCGTCCTCCATCTCGGCGGGCACCATCGCTGGGTTTTTGATCGCCGGGCTTGTCGTGGGACGGGGCGGTACGCGCTGGCGCGGGCACAACCGCAGGTGCAGGCGCACCACCGAACAGGCCTTTGATCCAGCCGAAGAAGCCGGTTTCAGCGGGCGCTGCAATCACGGGCGCGGGTGCAGGCTTGGGCGCAACCACTGGCGCGTGCACCGGCGCATGTGCTTTCACCGGCTCAGGCCTTGGCGCGGCCGCGGGCGCTGGCACATCCGGCAACACGCCCTTGATGATCGGGGTCTGCTTGTTGGTCGGCTCTTGCGAGCGGCGCGTCACACCCGTCGGGTCTTCCATCTCTTCAGCCATTTTGTAGCTGGCTTCAATGTTGTCCAGACGCGGGTCGTCGTGTTTCAGGCGCTCCAGTTTGTAGTTGGGTGTCTCCAGCGTTTTGTTGGGCACCAGGAGCACGTTGATGCGCTGCTTGATCTCAATCTTGGCGACTTCGGAGCGTTTTTCATTCAATAAAAACGAGGCGACATCAACCGGAACCTGGCACAGCACCGAAGCCGTACTGTCTTTCAACGACTCTTCCTGAATGATGCGCAGAATCTGCAAGGCGCTGGATTCCGTGTCGCGAATATGGCCCGAACCACCGCAGCGGGGGCACGGGATTGATGCGCCTTCAGACAGTGCCGGGCGCAGCCGCTGGCGGCTCATCTCCATCAGGCCAAACTTGCTGATGGTGCCGAATTGCACGCGCGCCCGGTCTTGCCGCAGCGCATCGCGCAGGCGGTTTTCGACATCGCGGCGGTTGCGGCTTTCTTCCATGTCGATGAAGTCGATCACGATCAGGCCGCCCAGGTCGCGCAGGCGCATCTGGCGCGCCACTTCTTCAGCGGCTTCCAGGTTGGTGCGGGTGGCGGTTTCTTCAATGTCGCCACCGCGAATCGAGCGCGCGGAGTTCACGTCCACGCTCACCAGCGCTTCGGTGTGGTCAATCACAATCGCGCCGCCGCTGGGCAACGTTACGGTGCGGGCGTAAGCCGATTCAATTTGGTGCTCGATCTGGAAACGCGAGAACAGCGGTGCGTCGTCGCGGTAGCGCTTCACACGGGCGGCGTGCTCGGGCATTACATGCGCCATGAACTGCTGCGCCTGGTCGTACACGTCGTCGGTGTCGATCAGGATGTCGCCAATGTCGTGGTTGAAGTAGTCGCGAATCGCGCGAATTACCAAAGAAGATTCCTGGTAAATCAGGTACGCGCCCTTGCCGCCCTTGGCCGCGCCGTCAATGGCGCCCCACAGTTTCAGCAGATAGTTCAAGTCCCATTGCAACTCGGGCGCGGCGCGGCCAATGCCAGCGGTGCGGGCGATGATGCTCATGCCGTTGGGGTATTCGAGCTGATCCAGCGCTTCTTTCAGATCCGCCCGGTCTTCGCCTTCAATGCGACGGCTGACACCGCCGCCACGCGGGTTGTTGGGCATCAGCACGACATAGCGACCGGCCAGTGAGACGAACGTGGTCAGCGCTGCGCCTTTGTTGCCGCGCTCTTCCTTTTCGACCTGCACCAGCAGCTCCTGGCCTTCGCGAATCGCATCCTGAATGCGCGCCTGGCTAACCGATACGCCTTGCTGGAAATACTGTTTCGAGATTTCCTTGAACGGCAAAAAGCCATGGCGGTCTTCGCCGTAGTCAACAAAACAAGCTTCCAGCGACGGCTCGACCCGCGTCACCACGGCCTTGTAAATATTGCCTTTGCGCTGCTCGCGCCCTTCGATTTCAATCTCGTAATCGAGCAGTTTTTGCCCGTCAACAATCGCCAGGCGGCGCTCTTCTGCCTGCGTGGCGTTAATCAGCATCCGTTTCATGGTTGCGTCTCCTTCTTCAGTTCAACATGCCCGCATCGCAAGGATGGGACGATTTGGCTCTTGACGAGCTAAAGATGTCGGAACTGACGCGTTGAAGTGAGGAGGAATTGCCGGAGAACTGCGACTCAAACTTTGAGTTGCAGCATAGGCTCGGGAAGGGCGGCGAGGGGTTGCGTTTGTGTATGCGCTATTAGGTTAATAGCTGCTTGCGCCCTTTTTGCGGGGGCCAGAGTCTTATCAATAAATGCAAGCGCGGCGGAAGTGCCTTGCCAGCAAACTTGAATCAGACTCAAAAATACAAACATCTCGCTTCAATCCGTTTGCAGCGCGTGGCTGCAAACTTGTTATTCCGTATCAAAAACTTCAATGCGTCAATTCAACCGTTTGATTTGCCCACCACCACAAGCATTTGGCTTGCAGTCTGTGCGCGCGGCATCTGGCGACATCGACTTGGGTTCTAGCGTGGCTTTGGCGTTGCCTTGATCGGGTGGTGGACTAAACTCCACCGTCACTTCAAGCTAACTTACAGTTAAATCAACCACTTACAGCGTAACGCTAGTGAAACACATTATAGAGGCCATTTCAGGGTCGGCCACAGCGCCCGCCACAGCACCAGTCACAACTCCTGGCTCCAGCCTGGTGACAGTGGATGAAAATTCTGACGGCCAGCGGCTCGACAATTTTCTGATGCGTAAGCTTAAAGGTGTGCCCAAAACCCATGTCTACCGCATCATCCGCAGTGGGGAAGTGCGCATCAACAAAGGCCGCGCGCAGGCGGATACCCGCGTTCACACAGGCGACGCGGTGCGCCTGCCGCCCGTTCGTGTGTCCGACAAAATCGCCGAAAAATTGAAAAACCCGGCTCCCGCGCGCGAATTCCCCATCCTGCTCGAAGACGAGCACCTCCTCGCCATCGACAAACCGGCAGGCGTGGCGGTACACGGCGGCAGCGGTGTGAGCTTTGGCGTGATCGAACAATTGCGCCGCGCCCGCCCGCAGGCCAAATTTCTGGAACTCGTCCATCGCCTGGACCGAGAAACCAGCGGCATCCTGCTGGTTGCCAAAAAGCGCTCTGCCTTGACGAATCTGCAAGATCAGTTCCGCGAGCGCGAAACTGGCAAAACCTACCTCGCGCTCGTCGTCGGTGCATGGCCTGCTAATAAGAAGGTGCTGGACAAGCCCCTGGTCAAATTCCTGCTGCCCGGTAAAGACGGTCAAGACGGCGAGCGCCGTGTGAAAGTGACCAGCAAAGACGACCCGGAGGGCATGAAGTCGGTCACGCTGGTCAAAATCGCTCAGAAAGGCGAAAAATTCACGCTGTTGGAAGTGACGATCAAAACCGGGCGAACTCATCAAATCCGCGTCCATCTGGCCAGCGAAGGCTTCCCCATCGCGGGGGATGACAAATATGGCGATTTTGAAATCAACAAAGCGCTGCAAAAGCAGGGTTTGAAGCGGATGTTTCTGCATGCCTGGCGCTTGGAGTTCAATCACCCGGCGACGGGCGAGCGGGTGGCGTTGTTGGCAGAGTTGCCGCCAGAGTTGGCTCAAATCCAAACGCTACATAATATATAGCTAGTTATGATCATTATTCGGGAGCCAGAGGTCTATTTGACTGTTAATTTCGTCGTTTTTGCGATTTTGACAGAATAAATTAACTCACAGGTTAATTTTTACGATTTCCGGGGGGGTTCGAGTTTCCCCACCGTTTTCATCCACACATTTGAGGATGCGCCGTTCTCCATGCGTCTCTATGATGGTTTTTGAGTGCTTTGCAATCTGAGTTCAACACCATGAACTCAGGCCACAAAAAGCTCAAAAAATTATTCACACCATCAGGAGAGATCCCCATGAAAACACGTACCTTGAAGTTGTCCGCCATCGCCTCGGTCGCCATTTTGGCGGCTTGCGGCGGGGGTGCGGAGCCAGCGACCCGACGGCCACGGAGCCAGGCGCAACACCGGGTACTGTCGCACCCACGCCACCACCCGTAGTCAGCGTCGCACCTACGACCGAGCCTGCGCTCGAGGCTGCCACCGCGTTGTTGGCGAAATATGACGCGCTGCGCGCTACTGCGATTCCCGCGACAGGTGCTGCAAATTTCGCGCTCCTTGACGGCTGCTTCTTGACGCAGGGATTCACCAAGTCCTTCGCTGTCTCAGATTTCGATGCAGACCCGCTTGCAGTTGCGAGCCGCCAGGTTGAAGTTGGAGCCATTCGAAGCAATATCAAAGTTCTTGCAGAACGCACAGTGACCAATGCCGACGGCACCAGCCGACGCGAGATTGACATTAAATTCGACACCAGCTTCAAAGACGGTTCAAAACGGACTGCCACAGCGGATTCTGAGCCGAATGACACGATCATTTCAGGCAGTTCATCCGGCGCAAAGTTGCCCAACGGCAGCAACTGCACCACCAGCGAGAGCAAGTCCGACTGGCGCTCTTACGGCAATCGCAAATTGATCAATGCCAACGTGGTGGCCTACAACCAACGCTATGAACGCACGGTGCTGACAACTGGCCTACCCTCGACGCCAGCTATTGTGTACAACAAGTACATTCGCTTCAATGTGCAAGACCCAGCTAACGTCGCCAAATACGTCACGATCGCCGGGCCAGGCATCGTGGCGGGTACGCCTGCGGCACCCATCGCTCTGAAAATGGTGTCGGTGCGGCTGCTTCGCGATGCGCCCGAGTTTGCCGGCAAGAACGGAAACTTCGTTGACTGGAAGGACATCAACCATTGGCAGTTTTGCAGGAATGCCACGAACGGCTTGCCGTCGGCTGAAACGGCAGACTGCGTTGCCCATGGTGCAGTGACCAACAATTGGGGCTTCTCCAACTTCCCCGTGCCCGCAACGCTCGATGCCAGTTTTGACGCGCTCGGCGTAGTGGCTTGCGGCGAATACACCGTCAAAGTCTATAACGACGATGGCTGGAAGACGGTCAACGGGCAGCTCGGCAAAACACCCATTGCCACCTACGCCATTGTGTTAAACAGTTTGCCGTTTAGCGCAGTCGCTTTGGCCGGCGCAGGGGTAACCACCGACTTGTTCCCCAAAGTCGTGACCAATTCCATGACGCCTGCACAAATTTCAGCGGCAGTGCTGGCAAAGGCGGCGTTTTCAATGGCCCTGACCTGGACGGCACCGGGTGCCATGCCAGACGGAAAAACCTTGGGCTGGGGCGGCCTGTTTTCATTCAAGCAAGGCAAGGTGGATGCGGCTCAGGGGCCGTTCAATCCGGCCAGTCGGCAGTTTGACCCGACTTTCCCGTTGGCCAAAGTGACATCGGCCACCTTGCCGATCCCCGCCGCCGTTGCCAAATTGGGACTACCGACCTACATGCAATACTGGCTTGAACTGAACAACCGAAACGGCAACAATGTTGAGAGTTTGTACGCATTCCAGTGAGTGATTGCGCCTGCTAAAAACGGGCGCGACGCAACTGAAAAAAAGCGGCGCGTACA
>JANOTE010000372.1:0-3316 GCA_031416195.1 Rhodoferax sp. | reverse complement strand
ATGGCTGCCGCGCTCAACCGCACGCTGGAGATTGCTTACGTGTCCGCCCACATCCGCAGCAGGTTGTGATAGACCCCGGTCAGCGCCGTGGTCTCATCGGTCTCGCCATGCTGCTGGCGCAGCGCCAGCAGGTTCATGTCCAGCTCGTATAGCAGGCGGCGCTGCTCGTCGCTTCGCACCATGCTTTCAATCCAGAAGAAACACGCCAGCCGATGGCCGTGTGTGATGGGCTTGACCTGATGCAAACTGGTGCCGGGGTAGAGCACCAAATGGCCAGCGGGCAGCTTTACGCTCTGTTCGCCATAGGTGTCGGCCATGCACAGCTCGCCGCCGTCGTAGTCTTGCGGGTTGTTCAAAAACAGCGTGCAGGAGATGTCGGTTCGCACCCGCAGGCCGGTGCCAGGTTGGTAGCGCACTGCGCTGTCGATGTGCTTGCCATAGGCGTTGCTCGCGTCACCATACCGGTTCAGGCGCGGCGGGTAGATGCGTTTGGGCAAGGTGGCAGAAAAGAAGGTGGGCTGGCGCTCCAGCCCTTGCAGCACCATCTTGCGGATGGCGCGTGCGGGTGCGCAGTCATGCGGCAATTGCTGGTTGTTTTTGACCAGGCGCGCCTGCTCGCCCGCGCCAGGTTTGCCGTCTTCCCACGCCACGCCGTTCAGCAGCTTGCGAGCTTGTGCAAGCTCCTCGGGAGTCAGGACATCTTCAATAATGAGCAGCATCGGTCACCTCAAAACTTCGCAGTCAAACCCACGTACAGCAGCCGCCCCGCACCCGGCACGTAATGGCCCCGGTACAGCGAATCGGCATACAGCGTGTTGGCGACATTGTTCAGATTTGCTTTGACGGTGAAGCGATCATTCAACATGTACTCGGCCATCAAATCAACTGTGGTGAAAGCCGGTGCCTCCCACGCAGGCGCGGTGGTGTCCGCAGGCGCTTGGGCAGAGCGGATATTAATGCCGCCACCCAGGCGGAATTTCGGATTGATCTGGTAGGTGCTCCACACCGTGCCACTGTGTACCGGGGACAGGCCAGGGCGGTCACCCGCACGGTTGCCCACCAAGGTGGCGGTGCTGGCCGCTATGTCCACCACAGCCTCGGGCATCCACATGTACGAGCCGTAGATTTCCCATTTGGGGTTGATGCGTCCGGTCACGTCCACTTCAAACCCCGCGCTGTGGCGCTTGCCTGAGAGCAGCAGGCGCGTGGCGGCGGTGTCAGGGTCGGTGTTGCGCTCATTGCTTTTGGTCGAGTGGAAGATTGCCAGGCGCGTGGTGAACTGCT
Organism: Rhodoferax sp.; assembly: GCA_031416195.1. Lineage (GTDB taxonomy): Bacteria > Pseudomonadota > Gammaproteobacteria > Burkholderiales > Burkholderiaceae_C > JANYCG01. The sequence goes on along the minus strand of JANOTE010000372.1, from coordinate 2,032 downwards.
TGTCGGCGCTGTCCAGTTTGGCACCAAATTCGATATTCTGGCTGCTCTCGGGGTCGGTGTTGGCGCTTTGCGCGTTGTACGAATACACATCACCCGAGGTGTTGAAGGACGTGCCGTAGGAGAAGTGGTACGAGTCCAGCGCGTTGGGCTGGTACAGCACGCCAAACCGCTTGCTCGGCGCAGAAATGTTCTGCTCGTACGACGTAGTGACCAGCGCCCCCAGCGGTGTTGCAGCGGGGATGGTGTAGGCACTGTAGTTGCCGCGCATGTTGTCATAGCGCAGGCCCACCAGCACTTTCCAATCCTTGGCTACTTGAATCAAGTCCTGCGCATAAACGCCAAAACCCAGCGCTGAAAAATCATTGCCAGGGCGCAGCACCCGCGCGTCTTCATTCACGCTGGCCCCATCAAATGGCGAACCGTAGGCGGTTTGCGGCTTGATGATGTCCAATCCACCCTGGGCTGCGATTCGGGCCACGTTGACAGCTTTTTTCTCCTGCGCAAAGTCAACACCAGTAATGATCTCGTGCTTGAAACCCAATGCATCAAATTTGGACGAGAAGTCGCTTTGGAAGTGCGTGGTATCCACGTCCTGAATCTTCAAAGCCGCGCCTCGGTTGAAGAGCGTGTTGGCGTTCAGGGTCTCCAGCGTAACGGGTGCCAGGTTAGTCAATGGTGCAGCGGCCGACACGATTTGCCCCGCAAAGCGAATCGTGCTGGCGCGCTGGTCGCGCGTGAAGCGGCCTTGGCGCACGGCGGTTTGCAGCTCACTTTCGGCACTGAAACGATGTGTGTGCTTGAGCGCCAGCCACTGTGCGCTGCCGTGGTTGCGGTCGCTGGTCGCGCCGAAGTAGGCGCTCGGATCCAGTGCGCCCATGATGGTGTTTTCAGCGGTAGAGACAGCCGCGCTCGGCCGAATCCACGGCAGGCCGTAGTTAATGCCGTTTTTGTTGTCCAGCGCAAACAGGCTCACCTGGAATTCATTTTTCTCACCAATGCCAAACCGGTAGGCCGCTGCGATGCCTTTTTTGTCGATGCCGGAGCCTGAGCCGTTGTTGTCGGCTTTGTTCACCATGGCATTCACACGCAACGCGGCGCTCTCGCCAGTCTTGATGTTGAAGTCGCCCAGCAACCGCGCGTAGTTGTGGCTGCCCAGCGTCGCGGTCACTTCCTGTTCGGTAATCAAACGCGGCACTTTGCTGGCCTGGTTCACCGCGCCGCCCGTGGAGCCACGGCCAAACAGCATCGAGGCTGAGCCGCGCAGCAGCTCCACACGGTCCACGTTGAAGGTGTCGCGGTCATAAAACGCTGGGTCGCGCATGCCGTCAATAAAGATGTCGCCCGTCGTAGCGAGTGAAAAGCCGCGCAGGCGAATGTCTTCCTCGCCACCCTCGGCCGCCTGGAACGTCACGCCAGCGGTATTGCGCAACACATCTTTCACGGTGTCCAGGTTGCGGTCGTCAATCAGCTTCTCGGTAACGACGGTGATCGATTGCGGGATATTACGCAGCTCCTGCTTGCCTTTGCCGATGGTGGTCTCAGTAGCACGCAAAGAGTCTTTGCCTTCGGGCGCTTCGGCTTTCTCTTTGACCACAACCGGCTTGAGAGACTTGTCTTCCGGTAGCGCCGTCTGCTGTGCCATGGAACTGAGTGAGCCTGCCAGCAGCATGGCACCGAGGGGCAGAAGGGCCAGCGGTTGGTTTTGATTCGGGTGTCGCATGGGTCAATCGCCTTCAAAGGTTGAAAAACTTTGGCTGGCGATATCGCGACCTTGGGAACTTTGGGGTTCTTTGGAAGAAGCGCGACTTGGCTGGCTGAAAAACGGGAAACAGGAAGCGAGAAACGCCTTTGTCTATTCAGCCATTATATCGTAATGAGAATCGTTATTATTTAAATTGAATTTAAAAACGGTTGAATCCGAGTGGAATCGGCGCCGGATTTACACCTTCCCACAACAAAATCTTACAACAAAAAAGTATAAATGTGTGAAAAGCACATTTATACTTTATCCCACAACGACATGCACTCAAAG
>JANOTE010000371.1:0-1560 GCA_031416195.1 Rhodoferax sp. | reverse complement strand
ACCCGCCAGGTGCTTGCGCCCTGCCCGTCAGGCTGCTGCCAGGCTAAGCTCAGGTGCGAATAACGCACACCGTACTTGCTCAGGTCTTGACCGGCGCGCGCCAGCACCACCACCTTCTCGCCACTGGCGTTGAGCGCGTCCAGCGTGGTGGCGGCCAGCGCAAGGCCGCGTTCAATGGTTTGGGCTGACGGCTTTTTTGCGTCGCACGAGCGGCCAGCGTGTGCAGACGTAGCGAGCAACACAGAAGCGGCAAGCAATATCGATGTGAAACAAGCGGGAAGGCTTTTCATGATGATGGCGTGGGTTCGGTCTGCCCGGTCGGTTCGGTCGGTGAATTCAGTGCCGTCGGTTCAAGGCGTCAGCCGCTCGTTGTGCATCAGGGTACGGCCGAGCGCGTTGGGAATGAAGGCAAGCGCTTCCCCTGCAGCCGACAGCACCACACCCGCGCTGACCACCGTCACTACCACCGACGCACCGGCCACCATCGACGCTGCGGCAATGCCTTTGCCCAGCACCTCGACACTGGCACGCGCACCGTCGGAGGCGCGCTCCAGCAGATAGACGGTGCCGCGCGCCGTGCTTTCAACCGCCCTGACGACCAGCACCGCGCCCGTGGTGGACAGCACCACAGGCAGCGCGACCACGGCACCAGCGACAGCGCTGGCACCGAGAACGACAGAGGCGAGCGGCAGGGCAGACACCGCGCTGATGGCCGACGCTTCAGCCTGCGCTTTGGCATCAAATGAGATTGCAGCCCCCGTGAATAGGGCGCAAGCAGCTATTAAATATGTAGCAACAAAGTTTTTCATGATGACTCCTGGAGATGGTTTTATTCGGCGGCGGTAGCCGTGGTGTTGCTCGGGGAATTATGCCGAGGGGCGCTCTGTACAACTCTGACAGAACTTTGGCACCCGGATCGGGATGGGCCGCACTGCAATTGCCAGGGTTTGGAGTCACGGCGGGTCGATGTCTGCATAGAAGGCTTTCTTTTGTTGAGAAGCCCTGACTGTGAGGCGACTAGGCCAGATAAGCTGCAAATATCGTACTGGTGGGAGTTTCTTGAACTTTGAGTATCAAAAAACAATACTTGTTATGAGCAAGCACGCCCGAGCACGCACGTCACCAATCAAGTTGCTGTTGCAAGTGTCCTGATTGCCCGAAAGCGGCGCACTGCGCCTGGGCCATCCCGACCAGCAAAGCGCCATGCGGGAAGAACTCTTCAAGCGCATGGTGTTCAACATCCTGATGGACAACACCGACGACCACGAGCGCAACCATTGCCTGCGGCTGAACTTTGACGGTTATTACGAGCTGGCTCCGGCTTTCGATGTGGTGCCGGCTTTGCAGAACCTTGGTTATCAGTCTTTGTCGGTGGGCGCAAAGGGTGCGGAATCGACGATTGAGAATGCGTTGTCGGAATTGAGCGATTTCGGGATTGAAAGGCAGCGTGCGGTGGAGCTGGTACGGATCGTGGCGCGGGCTGTTGACGGTTGGGCTGGTCATTTTGAGCGGCACGGTGTTTGTGCTGCTGACATGGAGCGGCTTGGGGCCAGCATTGAT
>JANOTE010000370.1:0-2091 GCA_031416195.1 Rhodoferax sp. | reverse complement strand
CTCAGGATTTCCGCCATCGCCGATGCGTTTTTTTGCGCATAAGCAATCTGCAAAGGCAACGCAGCCATCAATGCCGCTTCGCGATCCGCGGGTTGGCGCGTTTCCAGCGCATCAAAAAACTGAGTCATGCCAGCCACCTCTTGCGGCGTTTGTAGCTTTTAACGTCTTTGAAGCTCTTCTTCTCGCCACCACCACCGGTGCCCAGGTAAAACTCTTTCACGTCCTCATTGCTGGCCAGGTCAGATGCAATGCCATCCATCACGATACGGCCTGATTCCATGATGTAGCCGTAGTCCGAGTACCTCAGCGCCATGTTGGTGTTTTGCTCAGCCAACAGGAAGGTAACTTTTTCCTTCTGATTCAGGTCTTTGACAATCTCAAACACCTCCTCAACAATTTGTGGTGCCAGGCCCATGGAGGGCTCGTCCAGCAGCATCACGCTGGGGTTGGTCATCAGTGCGCGGCCAATGGCGCACATTTGCTGCTCGCCGCCCGAGGTGTAGGCGGCTTGGCTGGTACGACGGGTTTTGAGGCGCGGGAAGTAGTTGTAGACCTTCTCCAGATTGCGTGCGATTTCTGCCTTGTCTTTGCGGGTGTAGCCGCCGGTCAGCAGGTTTTCTTCAATCGTCAAATGCGCGAAGCAGTGGCGGCCTTCCATCACCTGCACCACGCCACGCTGCACCAAATCAGCAGGGCTCAAGTTTTCAATGCGATCCCCGCGCAGCTCGATGCTGCCTTTGGTGACCTCGCCGCGTTCGCCTTTGAGCAAGTTGGATACAGCACGCAAGGTGGTGGTTTTGCCTGCACCGTTGCCACCCAGAATGGCGACGATTTTTCCTTCGGGCACATGCAGCGACACGCCCTTGAGCACCAGAATCACGTGGTTGTAGATGACCTCAATGCCGTTGACATTGAGAACGATGTTGGGTGGTTTTGCAGCGGGATCAGGTGTTTTTTCCATCATGGGCTCTTGGCTAGTTCTAAACACGGGCAAGCCGCGCTTGGAACTAGCGACTCGGGGGGAGTCGCTAGAAAAAGTCAATTAAGACTGGCAGTCAGCACCCTCACGGCGCGTAAGCTTCTTCTCCGCGGCGTATTTGGTCGCAGCAGCCTTGACCATCGGGTTGAGAATCTGCTCATCACCCTGCAACCAATCAGACGACCAGTTGAACTTGGTTCCGTCCCAGGTGTGTACGCGAGTCCATGAGGCACCCATGTGATCCGCACAGCTGGTGGAGATCGGACGCATCACGCCCTTGAAACCCAGCGCATCAAGTTTGGCTTGCGTGAGATTCAGGTTCTCATAGCCCCAACGCGCCTGCTCGCCGGTCATCACCTTGCCTTTGCCAAAGCGATCCTGCGCGGCACGCACGCCTTCCACTGCGAGCATCGCCGCCTGCAAGCCGCGCATATAAAGCACCTGGCCTACTTCTTCTTTCGGGCCTGTACCCTGCCCTTTGCCATGCACTTTTTCCAGCATTTCCTTGACAATAGCGGACCCTGGCTCGGCACCGTGCTGCATCATGATGGCGCTATAGCCTTTAGCACCTTCGGCCACGTCTTTCACGTCCGGCTCGGCACCTGCCCACCACACGCCGTACATCTTGTCGCGCGGGTAGCCGGTGGCTTGCGCTTCTTTCAAGGCGGTGGAGTTCATCACGCCCCAGCCCCAGTTCAGCACATAGTCCGGCTTGTTTTGGCGAATCTGCAACCAGGTGGCTTTTTGCTCCACGCCAGGGTGCGTCACGGGCAGCAGGCTTAAGGTGAAGCCGTGCATTTTTGCGCGCTCTTCCAAAAGAGGAATTGGCTCTTTGCCAAACGGGCTGTCGTGGTAAATCAAAGCGATCTTTTTGCCCTTCAATTTGTCCAGGCCGCCTTCTTTATTGCCGATGTGTTGAATCAGCGTATCAGCAGCCACCCAGTAAGTGCCGGTCAATGGGAAGTTCCACTTGAACACGCCGCAGTCGGCCGATTCGCTGCGCCCATAACCGGACGTGATCAGTGGGATCTTGTCGCCCGGGGCTTTTTCGGTCTGAGCAAAGGTGATGCCGGTGGACAACGTCTGGAACACCGTGGCGCCGCCGTTTTTCC
>JANOTE010000369.1:0-5449 GCA_031416195.1 Rhodoferax sp. | reverse complement strand
CCACGGATTCGGGTTTGTACCTAAAAAGGATGGTGTTCATGTATATTTATTGACACGAACTGCGTCTCGCATGCGTAGTAGGCGCACTCTAACGCTATATATAATATAGCTTATAACGATAATATTACGAGGGCTATAGGCCTAATTACGTAGAAATTTAGCCAAAATTTGACATTTTTAGCAAATAATTAACTCCCAGGTTAATTTTTACCTGTCACCGTTTCTAAAGCCATCGCCTGCAGAAAATTCACCCGGTAGTGCGCCAGCTCGTCGATTGACTCGTGTACATCCGACAGGGCGGTGTGCCATTGCTTCTTCTTGAAGGCCTTGTAAACATCAGGCCGCCAGCGTTTGGCCAGTTCTTTGAGCGTGCTGACATCGATGTTTCGGTAGTGAAAAAATGCATCGAGCTGCGGCATGTATTTCACCAAAAACCGCCGGTCTTGCCCAATGCTGTTGCCACACAACGGTGCTTTACCTTTGCCGACGTAGTGGCTCAAAAATGCAATCAACTGCGTCTGCGCCTGCGATTCGGTGAGGGTGGACGCTTTCACCTTGTCGATCAACCCGCTTTTGCCGTGCGTGGTTTTGTTCCACTTGTCCATTAGCGCCAACTGCGCGTCGCTTTGATGAATCACCAGCACCGGGCCTTCAATGCGCGGCTCCAAGTCTGGCCCAGTCACGATGACGGCGATCTCGATGATGCGCTCCACTTCGGGATCCAGCCCGGTCATCTCACAATCGAGCCAGACCAGGTTGGTGTCAGATTTTTTCAGGCCAGGGGCAGATTCAGGTTGCGCGATGTGGGTGTTCTTGTAAGGCATGCCTTGAATTGTCGCTGATGGCCTAAACTTGAAGGCTGTCAAACTTGCTGTCTCATCGATGATTTCATCTCCCTCTTTCACGCTGACGCTCGCATTCGCCATCGCGCTGGTGGTTGGCTTGGCTGTCAAGTTCTGGCTGGCAACGCGCCAAATCCGCCATGTGGCGCAGCATCGCAGCACCGTGCCTGCGGCATTCTCCAGCCGCATCTCACTGCCGGCACATCAGAAGGCGGCTGATTACACAATCGCCAAGTCGCGGCTGGGCTTGATCGAGCTGGCGCTTGGCACGGCGGTGCTGCTGGGTTGGACACTGCTGGGCGGGCTGTCGTGGTTGAACCAGACGCTGTTGAGCGCAATCAACGGCGGCATGTGGCAGCAATTGACGTTGCTCGGTGCGTTCATGGTCATCAGCAGCGTGATTGATTTGCCACTGACGCTCTACCAAACCTTCGTGCTGGAGGAGCGCTTTGGTTTCAACAAAATGACCACCAAGCTGTGGCTGATTGATTTGATCAAATCCACCTTCGTCGGCGTGCTGATCGGCCTGCCCATCGTCGCGCTGATCTTGTGGGTGATGGGTGCAGCGGGCAGCCTGTGGTGGCTGTGGGCCTGGGGCCTGTGGATGGGTTTCAACCTGCTGCTGCTGGTGATTTACCCCACCTTCATCGCGCCGCTGTTCAACAAGTTCCAACCCTTGGACGACGAAACGCTGAAGGCCCGTGTCACCGCACTGATGCAGCGCTGTGGCTTTGCCGCCAAAGGGCTGTTTGTGATGGACGGCAGCAAACGAAGTGCGCATGCCAACGCGTACTTCACAGGCTTTGGCGCGGCCAAGCGGGTGGTGTTTTACGACACGCTCCTGGCCAAGCTGTCGGCGGGCGAGGTGGATGCCGTGCTGGCGCATGAACTGGGGCACTTCAAGCACAAGCACATCATCAAACGCATCGTGTCGATGTTTGCGATGAGCCTGGTTGGCTTTGCGCTCCTCGGTTGGCTTGCGACGCAAACCTGGTTTTACACCGGCCTGGGCGTTTTGCCGAACTTGAATGCACCCAACGACGCGCTGGCGCTGATGCTCTTCATGCTGGCAATTCCAGTTTTCACCTTCTTCATCTCGCCGCTGTTCGCGCAGCTCTCGCGCAAGCATGAGTTTGAGGCCGATGCCTACGCAATCGCACAAACCAGCGGGGCAGATTTGTCTACCGCCCTCTTAAAACTGTATGAGGACAACGCATCGACGCTGACGCCCGACCCGCTATTCGTCAAGTTTTACTACTCGCACCCCAGCGCGTCCGAGCGGCTTGCGCGCATGGCGGCGTGATGTCCCAACTCCCCAAAAAAGACTGGTCAACGCAAAAACGCCGTGCTTACACGGCGACGGAAATCGTCACACATTTGGCCAAACTGGAAGGCTGGAAGTTGACGGGCGATGGCGCAGGTGTAGCCGTTGAGAAGACGTTTCACTTTGCCAACTACTTTGAAACGATGGCCTTTGTGAACGGTGTGGCGCTGATCGCGCACAAGCAAGACCATCACCCCGACATGCAGGTGTACTACAACCGCTGTACCGTGCGCTTGAATACCCATGATGTCGGCGGCATCTCGACGACAGATTTTGAATACGCCGGGCAGGTTGATGCCTTGCTGGCATGAAGCCTGCCGACATGCTCCAACCTGGCCTGATCGTTGGCAATTTTGGTCGGCATTTTTTGGTGGAGACGGACGAGGGAAAACGCCTGATCTGCCATTCACGCGGTAAAAAAAGCCAAGGCGTGGTGGGTGACCGCGTTCTGTGGAAGCCATCGCAAGACGAAGGCACGATTGAAAAAATCGAGCCACGACGCAATCTGTTTTACCGCCAAGATGAAGTTCGCACCAAGTCGTTCGCCGCCAACCTGGATCAAGTGCTGATCTTGATCGCAGCGGAACCGGAGTTTTCAAGCCACCAATTGTCGCGCGCGCTGATTGCGGCCGAAGCCGAGCACATCACCGCGATCATCGGCTTGAACAAAAGCGATCTTGTGGAGCCCTTCGAGCGCGCCTGGGCCTGGCTGCAACCGTATCGGCACATGCATTACGGCGTGCTGCCGCTGTCGCTCAAACAATCTGCCGATGTTGACCGCGCCGAATTGCTGAAGCTGCTGGGTGGCAAAACGACCCTGGTGCTTGGCCCCTCGGGCGCAGGCAAGAGCACGCTGATCAACCTGCTGGCCCCCGGTGCGCTGGCGCAGACGGGCGAGATATCTCAAGCGCTGAATGCGGGCAAGCACACCACGACCAGCACGACTTGGTACTGGGTGGACGATGCCAGAACCACCGCGATCATTGACTCACCGGGTTTTCAGGAATTTGGCCTGAACCACATCGATCCAGCGCAGCTCGCGGCTTACATGCCCGACCTGAAGCCTCATGTGGCGAACTGCAAGTTCTACAACTGCACGCATCTGCACGAGCCTGGTTGCGGTGTGAAGCCCGCCGTGTCTAAATCTGCGGTGGTTGCCGCACCCCATGAAATAAGCCAGAACCGCTACAAAATCTACAGCGAACTGTTTACGGAATTGAGCGAGAACACGGGGCGGTATTGATCTGCCCTACTGATCTGCCCTGTGGACGAAATTCACTGCGCCGCTCTTTTCTGCTCGCGCAGCATGAACAGATAAAGCCCTTCCACCTTGTCGCGCGCCCACGGCGTCTTGCGCAGGAACTTTAGGCTTGATGCAACGCTGGGGTCGCTCTGAAAACAGCGTACCGGAATGCGCTGGCCCAAATCCTCCCAGCCATATCGCTCTGCCAGCGCTGTCACCATGGCTTCCAGTGTCAAACCATGCAGGGGGTTGCGCGGTTGGAGCATGGCGTTAACCCAGCAAACGCGCCAGAGTCAGCAGGGCCAGCAGCACCATCCACATTACAACGGAGCGCCAAACCAAGCCCACGATGCTGCGCAGGTGAGCCAGCTCGGGCTCCTGACCCGGCAGACTGGCAGCGGCTGCGGTGGAATCTGCCCCAAGGGCTTGCGCCAGATCAGGGGTGGTTGCATTGGGGGACACAGCCTCTCTAACCGAGGTGACCCACGGCGTTCCGAGGCGAACATTGACCGCACCGGATGTGGCGGCGAGGATCACCCCGCTGTTGCTGATGCCGGCGCCTTGCGTGTAGGTGCGCCATGCGTCGATGGCTTCTTCGAAGCTGCCGACCACGGCAAAACCCAGGGCTGTGACGCGCGCGGGCAGCCAGTCGATCCAACCCCAAGCCAGCGTGGCGGTGTCTTGCAAGGCGACGCTCACCGGCTGAAGATGCAGTTTGCTGCGGTGCTTCCAGTAGCGCGTGACAAACTCGCTCAAGCGGTATAGGACGGCACCCGCTGGTCCCAAGCCCAAAGCCGCGAGAACGGAAAACCAGGCAAGCACGCCAAACACGTGCCAGTGCGCCGCCAGCACCGAATGCTCGATCACATGGCGCACAATTTCACTGCGCGGCAGCTCACTGGCATCCATTTGCCGCCACTTTGCCAGCCGCTCACGCGCTTGTGCTTCTTCGCCTGCATCCAGCGCATCGCGAATTCCTGTGAAGTGATGGCTAAACTGCCGGAAACCCAGCGTAACGTAAAGCACGGCGATATTCCAAAGCACGGCAACAGGCCAGCCCACGGCAAGCATCAACAGCCAATGAACGCCCAGCGCCAGCAAGGTAGGCCCGCCCACGGCAAAACCCCAGGCCAGCCAGGCATGGTGCACGCGGCCCGCGTCAAAATTTCGGCTGCTCCAACGCAGCCACGCGCGAATGGCGGCATGTACGACGTTGCCGCTGGCCAGCGGACGCGCCTGTTCAATCAGCAAAGCAATCAAAATCGCGGAAAAGCTCATGTCACAATGATAGCGGGCGCACTGCCGTTCAGCGTTAAGGCGACAAGGTGGCTTACGCAAACCACCGAAATCAAGCGGACAAGAAGCGGTAGAAGTTTCGCAGCATACCCGCCGTCGCACCCCAAATGAAACGCTGGGTATCCCGGTCTTGGTACGGCATGGAGAACCACTCGCGGCGGATACCATCCGCTTCAAAGGCGTGACGGCGGTGATTGGCCGGGTTCATCAGGAACTGCAACGGCACTTCAAACACGGCATCCACTTCATGGTGATTGGGCGTGATGGTAAAGCCAGGATCGACCAGCGCCACCACGGGGGTGATGATGAAGGCACTGCCAGTTTTGTACTCCGACAGATTGCCCAGCACGGTAACAAACTGCGGCTCCAGGCCCACCTCTTCCTGTGCCTCGCGTAGGGCGGTTGCCGCAGCATTCGCATCATCTGCATCCGCTTTGCCACCAGGGAACGCAATTTGCCCTGAATGCGTCGACAGGTGCGCCGTGCGCTGGGTCAACAGCACCATCGGCTGCTCGCGCATCACGATAGGCACCAGCACCGACGCATGCATCGTGGGGCGGTCTGCGTATTTTATTTCCGTCAGCAACTCGGGCGTCCAGACGGGCGGTTGTGCGAATCGCCGACGCAACGCGCTGGATTGAAGTTGATCTTGCGACACGGCTGCCAAATGCGAATCCACACCGATGACCGCCACGGTACGGGGGTCAAAATTCGGCAGTTTTGACAGGGGCACGAATGGCGTGA
>JANOTE010000368.1:0-2158 GCA_031416195.1 Rhodoferax sp. | reverse complement strand
AGAAACGCCGCCCGCTGACCGGAAGCATCGCTAGGTCTGGGACGAATAATGGCGGTCGAAGATCGAAGTGCCACACAACTGACCGTTCAGGCGGGGAAGTAGCTTTCAATCCCCTCTTGAGACCGCCTCTGCTGGCGGTTCAGTCCAACGTGGTTTATCTGACGCCATTCAGCACCTGTACCCTCAGCCGACATCGCTGCGGCGTCCGAGAAATGCGGTTCGGTAGCTGGGTTTCGTAAATGATTCCTAAGCAGCGTAACCGGGTATTCGCGACCGGCAGCTTTATTGCAGTCCAACTCATTGCCTGTCAGAAACCGTTCTTGAACTTCGCGTCAGTGCCCAAAGCCGACGGTGAGACTGCTGAAATGCCTGCTTGATATCAGTCGTTAAACCCAGCAATTGAAGTCCAATGGAGTAGCGGCTGGGTGGCCGCCGGTTCAAAATTTTGTAGGTCGTTTCAGCGAGTACGACACGGGTCCGTCGCGACTATCCATTTAAGACAAATATATGTCGACATTAAGTTTGTAGCCCGCCATTTTCTTCTTAACGGCACAAGGCAAAATCGATCAACTGGCTTGTGAAATGATCGCCATAGCTCATCTTCTGACTAGATCAGGCGAATGAGCAGTATTTAACGGGGATCAACAGATGAGCAAGGCAGGAATTCAGTCCAACCGAGGTGATGGCTACCAGACGTTGGTGGCCTTTGACTGGGCCTTGACCGTTTTGTCAGACCCTGACTACCAGTGGCTGGAAGTCGATTCAGTGACGTGGTCTGTGGACGATGTGGTTATCGGCAAGGTTGATGGCACAAAAATTTGCTGCCAATGTAAAAAAAACCAGACAGCGTTCAAAGCCTGGTCGATGGCCGACCTCGTCGATGAATTGAACAAGGCAAGCAGCTTGTTGGCCAGCGATCCAAAGGCGGTAGTTCGGTTCTATTCGCGGAGTTCCTTTGGCGATCTCGCTGCGCTGCGGGAATACAGCACCAACTATGCCGATGAATCAGCCTACCGCGGCAATCTGGGCAACGCGCATGAACAGACAGATGCCTACCTCAAGAAGTTGCTAGTCAAACAGGCACCAAACCTTTCAACTTACGAGTTCCTGCGCCGTACGACGTTTGAAACTAGCCCGGAACTGGATCGCATTGAGACCTTGCTGCGTGAACGTTTGCGCCAGTTGGCAAGTAGCCCTTTAGCGGCTTACGACGCGCTATGGACACGCCTTGACCACCTCGGAATGCGCGTCAACGGCAACAACGGCCAAAGCGCCGCTACGCAACATCGACTGACCAAAGACGACCTCAAAGCCCTACTTGCCCAAGCAGGCGCAATGCTGATTCCAGCCATGAATATTGCGGAAGTCCGTACTTCATTCCAAAGCACTTCTGCCATCGGTCGCACATGGCGCAGAGACATTGGTAACCAGCGAATTTCGAGTCCAGTGGTCAAGGAACTCATCGCAGCCATTGATGCAAAAGAAAGCTCCATATTGCTCACAGGCATGCCAGGCTCCGGCAAAACCTGCGTGATGCTGGCCCTGCAGGAAAAACTGGAACAACTCACCCAGACCCGAGCTGACTTGCTGCCACTGTTCATACAATCGCGCGAGTTCGCCGATGTGGTCACTGCGCAAGACCGGCAAGCCCAAGGCTTACCAGAGAAGTGGGTGGAAAAAGTTGCACGAATGGCGGAGGATGCGCACGTGGTGGTGGTCATCGATTCCCTGGATGTGCTGTCCATTGCCCGAGAACACAGCGTATTAACCTATTTTTTGGCTCAAATTGACCGTCTACTGCTGGTCCCCAACGTCACCGTCGTCACCGCCTGTCGAGATTTTGACCGCCATTACGATCGACGCATTGCCGAGCGCAAATGGGACAAGGAATTCACTTGCCAGCCGCTGAACTGGAGCACAGAGATTGCGCCACTGCTCGCCAAACTCGACATTGACGCATCTGCCACCGATGCGGCCACCCGCGAGCTGATTTGCAATCCGCGTGAATTGGCATTGTTTGTGGAACTGGCAGAGCAAGGCGGCAGCTTCAATGTGGTCACCAGCCAGGCGCTGGCACAGCGATACCTCTCAACAATCGTCCAAGCCAATAGTTCGCTGGGTGATGCTGCCATGCAAGCCATTGAGGTCATCGCCGCTG
>JANOTE010000367.1:0-6437 GCA_031416195.1 Rhodoferax sp. | reverse complement strand
TGAAAACCCTGAGCTTGATCGAGGTGCTGTTCAGCTATCTGGTGTCGCGCAAGCTGTTTGGTGAGCACATGAGCCGCACTGAAAAAATCGGCCTGACACTGATCACAATGGGCTTGGTAGTGGTCAGCGCGCAGTTCTGATCGACCAATAGCAAGCCCCACCATGCGCCGCATTGCCCACCTGGACATGGATGCGTTTTATGCGTCGGTCGAGCTCTTACGCTACCCGCAACTCAAAGGCTTGCCGGTCGTGATTGGCGGTAGCAGGCGCGCGCAAGACGAAACGCTGCGCCAAACCTACGAGAGCCACACGCTGGCCGATGTTCCCGTCGATTCATTCCCCCGCCTTGCGGGCTACACCGGGCGCGGCGTGATCACCACCGCCACCTACGCGGCGCGCCAATTTGGCGTGGGCTCGGCGCTGGGGCTGATGAAGGCCGCCAAGCTGTGCCCGCAGGCGATTCTGTTGCCCGTAGATTTCAACGAATACCGCAAATACTCGCGCCTGTTCAAACAGAGCATTTTGGAGATAACGCCAGTGATGGAGGACCGGGGTGTGGACGAGGTTTACATCGATTTCTCCGACGTGCCTGGCGGCCAGCGCGAGGGCGGTCGCGTGCTGGCACGGCTGCTTCAAAAATCGATCTTCGATGCAACCGGTCTGACCTGCTCGGTCGGCGTGGCCCCCAACAAACTGCTTGCAAAAATGGCCAGCGAGTTCAACAAGCCCAATGGCATCTCCATCGTGCACGACGAGGACTTGCAGACCCAGATCTGGCCGCTGGCCTGCCGCAAGATCAATGGCATTGGCCCCAAGTCGGACGAGAAGCTCAAGAGTCATGGCATCCAGACCATAGGCGAGCTGGCCGCGCGCGACGAGCAGTGGTTGATGGATCATTTTGGCAACGCCACCGGCAGCTGGATGCACCACACCGCCTGGGGACGCGATGAGCGCGCGGTGGTGACCCAGAGCGAGCCCGTGAGCATCAGCCGCGAAACCACATTTGAGCGCGACTTGCATGCGGTGCAGGACAAGCCCGAATTGGGCGCTGTGTTCACGCAACTGTGTGAGCAGTTGGCGGCAGATTTGCAGCGCAAAGGCTATGTGGGCCGCACCATTGGCATCAAGCTGCGCTATGACAACTTCAAGGCCGCCACGCGCGATCAAACCCTCGACCTCTACACAGCCGATGCCAAAGTGATTCGCCAAACTGCCGGGCTGTGCCTCAAGCGCGTACCACTTGAGCGGCGGATACGGCTGCTGGGGGTTCGGGTGGGTAATCTTGACAAAGTGGACAAAGTTGGCGAAGTTTACAAAACATCGCAAGTTAAATCATATCTGGGGCTTGCGCAGCCTACGTCAGACGCTCACAATCTGGCTAAACCGCATGATCAACTGTTTTAGCAACACTTCAAACAGCTCTGCGTGAATTACAAACCTGTCGCACCGGCCAATGCTTGCAGCGACTGCCTACGTTGGAACATGATTAGATTCCCCATTTCAAAGGTACACGCGTCGATTCTGGGTGCCTTGGCCATCTTTCTCGGTGCAATTTCACTGACCGCGCTGGGCCTGATCTGGCAGACCCGGCAAACCGCCCTGCGAGACCACGAAACGCAGGCGATGCGCTTTACCAGTGGCGCGGTCTCCGCGTTGAACCGCAGCTTTCTGGGTGTTGACGTGCTGCTGGCCAGCATGGATGAACTGCTGGGACTGTTGCAGCGGGAACGCAATGCGATCAACCCAAAAACGGCCAGTCAATTGATGAGTGATGCGGTGCAGCAAAGCGTGCTGGTGCGCTATGTGGCCCTGGTAGACGTGCAGGCCCGGGTGATCGCATCCTCACGGTTCGCCGACGGACAAACCGTCCTGGCACTGCCCCCTGGCTTTATTGAGGCCGCACTGGGCGATGTCAGCTCTACTTTGTCGATCAGTGCGCCCGCGCAGAGCACGTTCAGCGAGCAGGGAGTGCTGTACCTGGCGCGCCACTTCAGGCTGGCCGATGGCAGCCAGGTACTGGCAGTGGCCGAAGTGCAAATCGCCATGCTCACATCGGTGATGGTGCAGGGCATGGATGAAAGTGGGCTGGAGATTACGCTGGAGCGCGCCACCGGCCAATTGATCGCAAGCCTTGCGCCCAAAGGCACGGCTTTGGCAGGCTTGAATGCTTTGCCGATCGCCTCCGATGCCAGCCGCGCTACGGCCCCCCAACTGGGCGCGTTTCCGTGGGATCCGGCGCAAAGTGTCGCCTCCTCCGTGCAGCGTCTGCCTGCACGCCTGAGTGGCGAGCCCGCCATCGTCGCAGCCCAGCCGATTCTCTATCGTGAACTGTTAGTGACTGCCAGCATTCCGTTGAAGCATGCGCTGCAAGACTGGCGAGCCAAACGCAACTTGATCGTAACCATCGCATTGGCGTTCGGGCTGATGACCTTGATCATGGGCGCGTTGCTACTTTGGTACGTAACGCGCGTCTCACAGGCCCGCCAAGCGATGGCGCAGTCCAAAAGCAGCCTGGACCAGGCGCTGGAGTCCATGGCCAGTGGCTTTATGCTGCTCAACGCAGCAAACGAAGTGGTTAGCTGGAACCCGCGCTACCTCAGCCTTTTCCCCTGGACAAAAGACATGCTGGTCATCGGGCTGCCGTTTCGCGTGATCCTGGAGGAGGTGACCCGTCAGGACATGCCACAGGCGAGCGACAGTGAGCGCCAGGATTGGGTTGCCGAGCGCCTGTCACGGCAAAACATGCAAGACTCGCTGGAGCGGCAACTGGCGAATGGGGTGACCGTTCACATCACCCAGCGGCGTACGCCCGACGGCGGCATGGTGCTGGTGTACGAAGACGTGACGGCGCTGCGCGCGGCAGCCGCAGAGATTGAGCAACTGGCCTTTTACGACTCACTTACCCGTCTGCCCAACCGCCGTCTGCTCAGTGACCGCCTTACCCGCGCCTTGACGGCAAGCAGCCGCAGCGGCCAGCATGGAGCCGTTCTGTTTCTGGATCTGGATCACTTCAAAACCCTGAACGACACGCTGGGGCACGACGCGGGCGACCGCCTGCTCGAGCGTGTGGCCCAGCGCCTGACTGCCTGCGTGCGTGAGCAGGATACCGTCGCCCGCCTGGGCGGTGATGAGTTTGTGGTGATGCTCGAAGGCCTGGGCAAAACTGCGGCTGAAGCGCAAGGCCATGCCAAACTGGTAGGCAGCAAAATTTTGGCAAGCCTGAGCCAGCCTTTTCGGCTGGATGCCCACTTGCACAACAGCACTCTAAGCATTGGTGTCGCACTGTTTGGTGATGGCCTGAAAGATGCTACAGAGCTTCTCAAGCAGGCCGACATCGCCATGTACCAGGTCAAAGCCAGCGGGCGTAACGCGCTGAAGTTCTTCAATCTCAACATGCTGGCGACCATCACCGACCGTGCGTCGGCCGAGACCGATCTTCGCAGCGCACTGATGTTGGATCAATTTGAACTGCATTACCAGTGTCAGTTTGGTGCGGACAACCAGCCAGTCGGTGCCGAGGCCCTGGTTCGCTGGCAGCACCCGCTGCGTGGCTTGGTGTTTCCGTCAGACTTCATCGGCCTGGCCGAGGAAACCGCGCTGATTGTGCCGCTGGGACACTGGGTGTTGAACACTGCCTGCAAGCAGCTCAAACGCTGGGAGGCCGTGCCGCGCCGGGCTGGCCTGGTGCTGGCCGTGAACATCAGCGCGCGGCAATTTCGCCAGGCGGATTTCGTCTCGCAGGTCAAGTCGGTGCTGCGCACTACTGCGGCCAACCCGAAACGGCTCAAGCTTGAGTTGACCGAAAGCCTGGTGCTGGCCAATGTGCAGGACACCATCAATAAAATGAATTTGCTCAAGGCGATTGGTGTGAGCTTCGCGATCGACGATTTCGGCACGGGCCAATCCTCCCTCACCTATTTGACGCAACTGCCCTTGAACCAGCTCAAGATCGACCAGTCCTTCGTGCGCAACATCGGCCTGCAGCAGGCCGATGGCATCATCATCAACACCATCATCGGCATGGCTACCAGCCTGGGGCTGGAGGTTTTGGCGGAAGGCGTGGAGACACCCGCGCAGCGGGATTTCCTGTACACCCATGGCTGCGGGCTGTTTCAGGGCTATCTGTTTTCGAAACCAGTTTCGCTGGCAGAATTTGAGGTGCAATTGGATGCGATCTCGACCCCGCCGCGCGTTGAAAGCACATTTGACATTTGACATTTGACACTCAATTGATACTTTGGGACACCTCGGCATGAGCACTGCAACACTCCCCACGCTGACCTGCTTCAGCCTCACCGTCACAGACCACATTGCCCACCTGGTGCTCAGCCGGCCTGCCGCTCTCAACACCATGCACCGCACGTTCTGGCGCGAGCTTGATGCGGTGCTGACCCAATTACACAGGAATGCGGATGCCCGCGTGCTGCTGATCTCCAGCACCGGCAAACACTTCAGCGCAGGCATGGCGCTGGAGACTTTCTCGGGCGACGACCTGATGGACGACACAACACCCGAGAGCCGCGCTGCGATCTACGACAAGTTAATGGACATCCAGTCCACCTTCAGCAAGCTGGAGACCCTTCGCATCCCGGTGATTGCCGCGATACAGGGCGGCTGCATTGGCGGCGCGGTGGACTTGGTGACGGCCTGCTGCATCCGCTACGCCACCGCCGAGGCGTTTTTCTGCATTCAGGAAATCAACATTGGCCTGGTGGCCGACGTAGGCACCTTGCAGCGCCTGCCCAAACTGATGCCGCTGGGCGTGGTCAAAGAGCTGGCCTACACCGGGCGGCGGCTGCCCGCGCACAAGGCGATGGGCTATGGGTTGGTGAATGAAGTGTTTGACAGCCACAACGCGATGCTGGTTGCCGCCCTGCAATGCGCCACGGAGATTGCCGCCAAACCTCCCGTGGCGATTTGGGGCACCAAGCAGGTGATTCACTACGCGCGCGATCACTCGGTAGACGATGCCCTCAAGCAGATGGGCTGGGTGCAAGGCGCGATATGGAGCAATGCGCACGTGGGCGAGGCGGTCAGTGCCATGAAGCAAAAGCGCGCTGCCCAATTTGCGCCGCTGGCACCGCTGACGAGGTTCATCGACGCAGACGATTGAAGCGCCATAGCCCATTCTGGGCTTTGTTCGTCGCTTTAGTTCAAAGTTCTTTTTGCTATTAAATTAATATCTGTTTATGCAATATATACGGGAGCTACCGGCTTAAATTATTATGAATTTAGGCAAAATCACGCCCAAATAACCAATAATTAACCTCCAGGTTAATTTATGACGAAGAGTTGAGTGGTGCGATCTTGCTGGCAGAGCGTACGGCCTGGTTCTGCTTTCGCGCATACATGTCCTCATCCGCGCGCTTGAGCAGGGTCTACAGGTCGTTGCCCTCGACCGGGCACAGCGCAATGCCGATGGACGCAGTGACGCTTACCAACAGTCTTTCACCCAAACGGCCATGCACCGATTGCAGCGGCTGCGCCAGTTGCACCTCAAGCTTGTCGTGTGCCGCTTCGGCGGCCGCGCGGTGGGTCATATTTTCTAGCAGAGAGGAATTTCGGCATGAGAAGGCCGAATTATCGCCCGCGATTCCATTCCGATCCACCCAGGCCCAAAGCAGATTGCTTATCCATGGATATCATTGCGGTCTATGGATCAGACTTCCCAACTGCCCGCCGCCGTCGCCGTCGCTGAAGCGCGAATGCCACCGCTGTCGAGCTCGGAGATACTTCACCTGATCAACACCTGCCTGGGCGCCACGGTGTCTGTGGTTGACCGCGATTTGAAGTTTCGCTACGTGAATGCGGGGTTTGCTCAGGCGTTTGGGTTGACTTGGCAAGAAATGATGGGCATGTCGGTGCATGACGTTTACCCAAGCGCGGACATGGCCGCCTTTATGCCCTACGTGGAACGTGCGCTGGCGGGACAACATGTGACTTACCAACGGCTGGGGCGCATCCACCATCAACAGCAGGTTTGGCGAACAGTCTCCATGAACCCGTGGCGCGACAATCAAGGAGCCGTGATTGGCTTGGTTAGCTCTTCGATGGAGGTACACGAGCTAAAAACCACCACCGAGGCACTGCGCGTGGCCAACGAGCAACTGCGCATCCTCGCCCTGCAAGATCAACTGACCGGCCTGCCGAACCGCAATTCGCTGAACGAACGCCTGGCCGAGTCTCTCAACCGCGCCAGTCGCTCGCAAGACCCAGTGGCCGTTCTGTTCATCGACCTGGACGGCTTCAAGCACGTGAATGACGAGTTTGGCCACGCGGCAGGCGATGAGGTGCTGCGCGAAGTGGCCAGGCGCCTGCTGCTGGCTGTGCGCACCACCGATGTAGTGGCCCGCTTCGGCGGCGATGAGTTCGTGGTGCTGCTGGACACCGAGGTGCGGCACGACACGCCAGACCGGGTCTGCCAGCGAGTCTTCGCG
>JANOTE010000366.1:0-1902 GCA_031416195.1 Rhodoferax sp. | reverse complement strand
CAGTTGTCTGGCACATCGGTCAACACCACCGCGTTGGCCCCGATCAGCACGTTGTTGCCTATGCGGATATTGCCCAATACCTTGGCTCCCGCTCCGATGTCAACGTTGTCGCCAAACTGCGGCGCGCACGGGTCCTCGACCCGGCTCAAACCAATCACGACACCGGTGCGGATGCGGCAGTTGTCGCCAAACCTGTCAAAGCCGCTGACCACAATGCCGCCACTGTGTTCGATGACAAAGTTCTTGCCAATCGGAACCTCGCACGGCAGTTCGATCCCGGTGCTGATCTGTACCAGTTTGTACAGGATGCGGTACAGCAGCGAAAACACCTTGCGCAACAGCGCCGGCCGCACACCATAACGCCAGCGCCCGAAGCGGTAAATCAGCAAGGCCCAGAAACCCTGAGCACCCCAGTCGCCCCGGTGTGCGCGTAGATCGTGTCGGACGTTTTCAAGCATGAATGTCTCTCCAAAATGCAGCACCGCCGCTGTCTCGTCATCGCAGGCGCAAGCAGCGCAGCGCGCCGTGCAACACCAGGCCAATAGCGGCCAACTCCAGCAAGCGACCCACCGACACACCTGCGAGTCGCAGATTGATCACGACGTCGGTGGCATGCGCCGACACCGCGCGCAGGCAAAAGAGCAGCAGCAGGGCGGTCAAGCCGAGCGCGACCGCCGCCGATGGAACGCCGCAAGCGGTGAATCTGGCGCGCAGCCAGCCCGACGCCATCACCAAAACCAGCGCGAGAGCGCCCAGTGCGAGATACTGCGCCGGGCGACGCTCACCATACCAGCCATGCAGTTTGACCGCCGCACGGACAAAGTGCGTAATGAAAACATCACCACTGAGCACGGTATTGGCACCCAATGCGCACAACAACGCTAGCGCCAGATACCAACCCAGGTGCGCTTCACCGCAGCCACGGGCAATATGTCCGTTGAGCAAACAAAGCCACGCCGCGCCGAGATAGGCAGCCGCAATGAATGCGTGGTGCCAGCTCACCTGAACGACCGCCTGCTCCCAAACAGGGGCAGCGACGTAGAACGCCTGAACGAGGGTGTCCATCAGCGGCAGATGCCCCCCAATTCAGCGCCCCGAAGCGGCGCCGACCTTGATCGACTTTCCCAGCAGCAACAGCGCAGGCCACTTGTAGCGCGAGGCAAACTGATCGATCACGATGGGGCCAGCCAGGCCCAGCAGAAGACCCGCAAGCAAATCAATGGGCAGGTAATCGATCTGCAACAAGTCAAGACCAATCCTGGCAGAGGCGGTAAAGAAAACATGAAACAGATAGATCGCGTAAGAATGCCGCCCAATGCCCGCCAGCCAGGGGATGACCGCGCCAAAGCTCAGACTGAGCGCGCACAAGGACATGCCTACGAGCAACATGGCCACGGTGCGACGATCCGAACTGGGCGTGGGCCACTCCGTCCACACAATAACCACAATGGCCAACGCGGCCAAACCAAAGCGCAGCCACGGTCGGGCCAGTTGGGGGCCCAACGGAAAACGAGAAAAGGCCAGTCCGAGCAGAAAATAGGGCAGCAAATAGATAGCGCCTTGAATGCCAAACCAGTGCCAACCAGGAACCGTGAGATAGAGTACACAGGCCAGCGCCAGCGCCAGCCCATAGCCTTTTGCATCGCCTATCAGACGCCAGCGCTCCAGCACCCAGATCAGTAGAAACACCCAGAACAAGGATTCGAGAAACCAGAAATGCGCCACCGGCTGCACATGCAGCAGGTACCAGGGGCCGACCGATGAATTGGTACCCGGCGTGTAGAACTGCAAGAGGGCGAACAGACCCAATCCCGAAACGGATTGTTGAAAATCACCTGCCGCATCGCTTTACCCGACATGCAGCCGGTGTATGATCTGGAAGTCCACGGCGAGCACGTGTAC
>JANOTE010000365.1:0-11749 GCA_031416195.1 Rhodoferax sp. | reverse complement strand
TTGATCGTCCTGGGCCTGGCCTGGGAGTTGGTGCTGGCCCCCATCAAACCCGGCGGGTCGCTGTTGGCCCTCAAAGTGTTGCCGCTTTGTTTCCCGCTGGCAGGGCTGCTCAAAAACCGCATGTACACCTACCGCTGGGTCAGCCTGATGGTGTGGCTTTACTTCACCGAAGGGGTGGTTCGCGCTTACAGTGATCGACCGCCAAGCAACTATTTGGCGATGGTCGAAGTGGTGCTTTGCGTGGTTCTCTTTGTGGCTTGCACACTGCATGTCAAGCTTCGCTTCAAGCACGCCAACGCGCAGGGGCTTGTTACCGAGCCTGCGCTACACGCCAAAACCTGATGACGACCCGCGTAGATTTGCTGGACGCGCTGCGCGCAATTGTTGGCGCGCAGCACGTGATGTACGACGGTGACCTGGGGGCTTGGGAGGCGGACTGGCGTGGCAGAGTGCGGGGACGCGCGCTGGCGGTGGTGCGACCTGCTGACACGGCGCAAGTCGCTGACATCGTTCGCCTGTGCGCTCAACATCAAGCCGCGATGGGCATCAGCATCGTGCCCCAAGGCGGCAACACCGGGCTGGTGGTGGGCTCGACACCGGATGAGTCTGGCAAACAGATCGTGCTGAGCCTTACCCGCATGCGTGCCGTGCGAGCGTTGGACGCGGCGAATCTCACCGTCACGGTGCAGGCGGGTTGTGTGCTGCAAAACCTGCAGGAAGCGGCTGCCGCGCAAGGGTTTCTGTTCCCCTTGAGCCTCGCCGCCGAAGGCAGTTGCACCATCGGCGGCAACCTGGGTACCAACGCGGGCGGCACCCAGGTGCTGCGCTACGGCAATGCGCGGGACTTGTGCCTGGGGCTGGAAGTGGTCACCGCGCAGGGCAACATCTGGCAGGGCTTGTCGGGCCTGCGCAAGGACAATACCGGCTACGATTTGCGTGATGTTTTCATCGGCTCGGAGGGCACGTTGGGCATCATCACCGCCGCCACGATGAAGCTGTACCCGCAGAGCGCAGCGCGACTCACCGCCTGGGCCGCTGTGCCCACGCTCGAAGCCGCCACGGCGCTGCTCGGTTTGGCCCAGCGTCAAGTGGGTGCTGGTTTGACGGGGTTTGAGGTGATGGGCCAATTTGCGCTGAGCCTTGTTGACAAGCACTTCCCGCAGCAGCGTGTGCCATTGTTCAAGGACACGCCGTGGTGCGTGCTGCTGGAGAACTCTGACCACGAGTCCGAGGCGCATGCGCGTGGCCAGTTTGAAAAGCTGCTGCAAGCCGCCATTGAGCAGGGCTGCGTGACCGATGCCGTGGTGGCCCAAACCCAGGCGCAAGCCAAAGCGCTGTGGCAAATCCGCGAGAGCATTCCGCTGGCGCAACCGCTGGAAGGTTTGAACATCAAGCATGACATTTCGATTGCCATCTCGCGCATTCCTGAATTTGTGCAAATCACGGATGCGCTGTTGCAAAACGCCCTCCCCGGCGTGCGCATGGTCACGTTTGGGCATTTGGGCGATGGCAATCTGCACTACAACGTGCAGGCTCCGGTGGCTGGCGATGCAGTCGCCTTTCTGCGTGAAAGCGAGGCGGCGGTAAATGGCATCGTTTATCAAAGTGTCGATCAATTTGGTGGATCGATCTCTGCCGAGCACGGCATTGGCAGCCTGAAGGTGGACACACTGGCGCACCGAAAATCACCGGTCGCCTTGGGCATGATGCGCGCCATCAAGCGAGCGCTGGACCCATCCAACCTGATGAATCCGGGGCGTGTGGTGCGGATTTAAAGAGCCGCTAACTATCTCGCAGGAACGGAGATGACCCGCTCGCCATCCGGCATGGATTGCAGTTTGCCCGACGGCTTGCGTTGAGCCTCACCTTTACCGACCTGTATGGCGATGGCTGACGCATTGCCACGGCCATTTGCCGTTGATTCCAGGTAGAGATAGAGCCGCCCATTCATCTGCGGCGTGACTTCGACACGGTGCTGGGAGATTTCCCCGGCGGTGGATATCAGCGTAGTCTCGGCGCTGCTCACCACGAGCCCCTCGCCGCCTCGCAGCTTGACTTGCGCTAGCGTCTTGCTTGAAAGAGCCAGATGAAGGGTGACAGCCTTTCCCGGCGCGGGAGTGCCCTCAAGACGGTAGGAAATTTCAACGCCCGAGCCCATTTTTTTCTTGGGCAATGCCGTGTAGCCCTCAGCCTGTGCCTGTACCTGTGCCAGTGACAGGGTGGGGCCACTGGCTGCCGCCGTGTTGACGATTGCGGCAGACACGGCCAAGGCCAGCAGACTGGGTGCAAATCTCATCGGGCGCATAGGGCATCTTTCTTGGGCATTGTGGGGGTTTGCGCGATAGACGCTGCTTTAGCGGATCGTAATCGTGGCACAAAACGATGCCACGGGTAGATTGGTGGTAACGAAGTCGCTCACGCGGATGATGACCTCACCCGCACCGAGCGTCACGCTGGTGCTCTCACGCGTCAATCCCTGGCTGTCAGCCGTTGCCGATGCCACGATGCTACGGTTTTGGAAAACTTCAAAATCAAGATCGCGCCCGTTCGCAAAATTGACTGTCACGGTGCGCAAACCCGCCTGCGCGGCACTTAAGGTGGTGCGAAAGTACCTCACCATGCCCAGCTTGTTGACCGACTTGCCGGTCTTGTTGTCATTGATGAAACACACGGGCGCCACGGCCTTCAGCGTCAAGGTGGCGTAGACGGGCAAGTTGCCAGCGCTTGCGCCGTTGTTGGTTTCATTCTGACCAAAACCATCCGCTGTGGGTCCGGCGAAAATATTCTGCGCTGACAGAATCCGGTTCAAGCTGGCATTGACTGGCGCATTGCCCACACTTCGCACCGCATCTGCAAAACTGAAAATGGTGGCCAGCGCCTGCTGTGTTTTGGCCAGCGGCCCGGTGATAGCCTGCCAGATCGGCGCGAATCCATGGGCCTGAAACAGCGCATAGAGACTGGAGTAAACCGAGTCTTCGCGGTACCAGCCGCGCTCGCTGTCGGCGGGCACGTCCAACACCGAAAACGCAAATCCGCTTGCCTGTTTGACACCAAACGAGTCCAGATAGAGCGGACTGGCGCGCGCCATGCTGGACCAGGCGGTCGCCCAGCCTTCTGAAAAGGCCACGGTCATGTCCAGCTTGTCCGGGTCCGAGTGCGAGCCACCCAGGGAGTGATCGACAGAATACGCGCTTTGCAGGTAGTGCCCGACTTCATGGGCGATCAAGGCGCTGTCGTACTCGTCGGTGTCGTCATCCTGGCGGCCCAGCAGGTAAATGGCACGCGAAATCTCGCCATTGCGGGCAGATTCAAGGAAGAACGTGCCGCCAATCTCACCGGTGCTGTAGTCTTCAGAGGGCGATAGCGCGGTGGTGTTGTTGGGGCTCCAAAACAGCGACAGCGGCGGCAAGCGCAGTGCAGGATCCGTCTGCAGCAGGTACTTGAAGGTGGTGTACACCGCGTCCAGCGCCGCAAACGGCCCCGCACCGCGCGCGCCTGGGGTGTAGCTTGATCCGTTCCAACCCGAGCCCGCCGTGACCGACACGGTCGAATTGGCCGTGCCCGACTGCGCAGACGCGCCATCCACCACCCACAGCGCGTCCTGCGCGGTGTTGTCTTTGACCGAGACGGCCCAGCTTGCAGATCCTGGCGCATTCACCACTTCCGCCCGCATGCGCAGGAAGTAGGACGTGTTGAGTGGCAAGTTCAACGCAAACTTGCCTTGATCATCGGCAGCCGTGCTGGCCAACACCGCGCCCGCAGAAATGGCTTGAACCGTGATGCCGCGCGCAGGTTTGTTCACAGCGGCGGCGTAATTCAGAGCCCCGGTGAATTGATTGCCCGGCACTGACTCATAGCTGGCCTGGCCACTTAAGGTCACTTGATTGGGCAGCGCGGGCGGTGTGACCGGCACGGATATGACAGGCGGGACGACTGGGGTGGGTGCCAGAGACGCGGGGCTTGTCGCGGATGAACCTGAGCCGCCACCGCCGCAGCCCTGCGCCACGGCCAAGCAAACCCCGGCACCGAACAATCTCAATGAATCTTGCATAAATCTTCTCTGAAATCAACTTTGGACAACCCCTCTTCAGGGCCGCTTGACTTCTTCCCGCAATGATCAGTCATTGCAAGCCCCATGCTGTTTGCGAAAGTCGCGCGGTTCTTGCGGTCTCGCTGTGGCGAACAGGCCTTTGCGGGCGGCGCGGGCGGTGGCTTGCTGCTTGGCATAGGGGCCGCTATCGCGCCGGTAACGGTACGACCAGGCGTGGCCTTCGCGTACCAGCCACTCGCCTACATCGGCACTGCCTTTGACTTTGGGCGAGGTCTTTGCTGTAACGGTCACTCGCGCGAGCAGGCGGCCAAAGCTGTCGCGGCTTGAGGGTTGCACGGTGACGGCATGCTTGGCCAGCCGGGCTGACAGGGCTTTTCGGGCGGCCATGCCATACGTCTGGCAGATCTCAGGGGCATCCACGCCGTCGATGCGAATCCGCACCGGTTTGCCGCCCGTGGCGGGGCGTACCCACAGCGTGTCGCCATCGGTCACGTGGGTGACGGTGCCGCTCCATGGGGCGTTGGGGGCAGATTTTTCCGAAGCGCCTGCCGCAAACACGGTGCAAGTTGCAAGTAGGAAAATCGCAGAAAATCTGGTAAGTCTTGTCAAGAGGCTTTGCATGGGACTTGTATGTTACGGTAACGGATATTGTCGTTTGCGACCAGTCTGCACTTCAATGAACGCTGAAACCTCCCACGCCACGCAACGCGCCTTGCACCGCTGGCTGCCCTTCCTCGCCTGGCCCCGCATGTCGCACCGCTTTATCAAGCAGGATGTTTTTGCGGGCATCACGGTGGGTTTGATGATGCTGCCCCAGGGCGTGGCCTACGCCGGACTGGCCGGTATGCCGCTGGTGACGGGCATTTACGCATCCCTCTTACCGGCCCTGGTGGCGGTGATGTGGGGAGCGTCCACGCGGCTCTCGGTGGGGCCTACCGCGTTGACTTGCCTGCTGGTGAGCTCGTCGCTCACAGGTTTAGCACAGCCCGGCAGCCTGGAATGGGTGCTGCTCGCAGTGTGGCTGGCGCTGATGTCCGGTGCCGTGCAGTTGTTGATGGGTTTGGCGCGGTTTGGCTGGGTGCTCAACCTGGTGACCTCTCCCGTGTTGACGGGTTTTACCCAAGCCGCCGCGCTGCTGATTTTGGCATCTCAACTGCCGACGCTACTTGGCTTGGAGGGCTCGCTTGCCTCACTTTTTTTGATGGTGTCGTCCGACGGCATGTTGCCTTTGAACATCAAGGCAGCCGCGTTCGGCATCGGCAGCCTGGTGCTGATGCTGCTGGGAAAACGGCTGTGGCCGAATTTCCCGGTCGCAATCGCCGTGGTCGCGGCCACGGCTGGCGCTAGCGCTTGGCTTGAATTTGAGCAGGGTGGTGGCCCGGTGGTCGGCCTGCTGAGCGCCGGGCTGCCATCGTTCTACTGGCCGCAAGTGCCGCCGCTGCAAACGCTCTCCACATTGGTGATGCCCGCACTCATCATCGCGCTGATCAGCTTTTTGGAGACAGCCTCCAGCGCCAAGGTCGAAAACCAGGCCGACAACAAGCGCTGGAACGACAACCAGGACTTGATTGGACAGGGTCTGGCGAAAATCGCCTCGGCCTTGAGCGGCTCGTTTCCCACCAGCTCGTCGTTTTCGCGCTCTGCCATCCTCATGCACACAGGCGCGCGCACGGGCTGGGCGACTCTGACATCCGTGGCGCTGGTACTGGTTGCGCTGTTGGCGCTGATGCCCGCGCTGCATCCGGTGCCCAGATCAGTCCTGGCGGCCGTGGTGATCGCGGCGGTATTGGGTTTGGTCAAACCTGCCGAATTTGTGCGCCTGTGGCGCGTCTCCCCTACAGAAGCAATCACCAGCTCGGTGACTTTCCTGCTGACCTTGGTGACCGCGCCGCGCCTTTACTGGGGCGTGCTGGCAGGCATGCTGATGAGCCTCGCCCACTTTTTGCACCATCGGCTGCATCCGCGCATCATCGAGGTGGGTTTGCATCCCGACGGCAGCTTGCGGGATCGGCACTTGTGGAAGCTGCCGTTGATCGGCCCTTCCGTTTACGCGTTGCGCATGGATGCTGAACTGGATTTTGCATCGGCCAGCGGGCTGTCCAACGCGATAGGGATGTACTTAAACCACCACCCTGACACGCGGCACGTCTGCCTGTTTGCGCAGCCGGTTAACCGAATTGATGTCACGGGGGTTGAAGCCTTTACGCAGATTCGCACATCGCTTGCCGAGCAAGGCATTACGCTGCATATCAGCGGCATCAAGCTGCCGGTAGAGAACATCCTGCGGCGCGCCGATGCCCTGCCAGACGGCCCATTGCTGAAGCTGTACCGCACTGACGCAGAAGCTTTGGCAGCTCTGCGCGCCTTGAATTGAGGCTGTTTTCAGGAGCATTTGGCAGCTTGTGGACAGCGCCGCGCTGATAGACTTCATTGGCCCTATGCAAATCGATCTGCCTTCTCCACAGCTTGCGCAAACTCCCGAATCCGCTTCGTTGCAACGCGCTGTAGGCGCTTCAGGCGCTGCCGTGATCGCTATCACCAGCGGCAAAGGCGGCGTGGGTAAAACCTTCTTTTCGGCCAACCTGGCCTGCGCCTTGGCCAAACGCAGTCGGCGCGTGCTGCTGATCGATGCCGACCTGGGCCTGGCCAACCTGGACGTGGTGCTGAACCTGCATCCCAAAGTTACCCTCAACGATGTGCTGGCGGGAACGGCCACCGTGCAATCAGCCATCGTTCAGGCTCTGGCGAATACGCAGATGAGCTTCTCGGTAATGCTGGCGGGATCGGGCAAGGCCGAGTTCACGCAGCTCACTCCGATGGTTCGCTGGCGGTTCTCAGCGGTGATTGACGAACTCAAACCTGACTACGACATTATTCTTCTGGATACGGGTGCGGGCATTTCAGAGATGGTGCTGTTCACGGTGTCGCTGGCCAGCGAGGTGCTGGTGGTAGCAACGCCCGAGCCCACGTCGCTCACCGATGCCTACGCCACCATCAAGGTGCTGGTGACCGAGCAGCAGCGTGACCATGTGCAGATCGTCGTCAACCAAACCGCGCGCGTGGGCGATGGCCGCGCCATCACCACACAACTGCAGCAAGTGCTCAATCAGTTTGTGGTCACAGCGCCAGGTCAGGTGATGCGGCTAACCCACTTGGGCGACATCCCCGCAGATCCGCAAGTCCGCCAAGCCGTGATGCGCCGCCAGTTGATGTTGCATACGACACCTGCCAGTCCGGCCAGTTTGGCGGTGCTGCAAATCGCCACCAAGCTGGACGAAAACGTCGCGTCACAGCGACCGTGAAATTTCAAGCGGTGACGATCCAGCCCTCCAGCGGATCAAGGTTGACGGGCAGCCCGTAAAGCGGCGCACCCTCATCATAGCGGCCCTGCGCCCAGGCCGCTTGCATCAAACACAGCACGGCATCCAGCGAGTCACCGCTGCCATCATCCGTCAAGGCATCGCGCTGCGCATGGGTCAACTTCAAACGCAATCCAAGTCGGGTCTGACCATGCTCCAGCGCGGTGATCAAATCTTTGCGGACAATCAGGCGCGCGTCGGTTTGTTTGGCTTTGTTATCGCTTTTGTAGCTCGTGTTGCCCAGCACTTCGCGCGCCAGCAGACCCGGATAGCCCTCCAGCGCCACGCGGCTTACATCACCTGCATGCAAGCCGGGCAAATGGACACCAGCGCGCAACAGCACCGGTACACCCGCGTGTAGCATGTAGGCGACGGGCGGGTGCACCCACTTCATCGACGGGCTCGACCGCGCCAGGCCATCCGCCGCCCGGTGTGCAAACTTGGCCCCAACGGGCCGCGCGTCACAAAAGGCCGCAAACTGCTCGCGAATCTGTGCGCGGCTCAACGCGGCGTAATGATCCATGCATTCACGCCACGAAGTCGGCCAACCCAACTGTTCAATCAATTCACGCGGCAGGCCAAACGGCAGGTCAAACGCCCCAATCCAGGCAATGGACTGTGCCAAGCAAACCTCGAACGCTTGCAGCGATTCAAGCCGCTGCAGCTTCGACAACTGAACACGACCTTGGCGTGAAGAGCCCCAGGCGATGATGATGGGTTTTTTACGGGTGGGGCTGCTGGAGAAATCGCAACCGAGCAAAAGCCTGTCCAAAGGCAAATTTCAGGCTCGTCCGATGATGGAGGCGGTTGCCATTAACTCTTCGAGCAGCGCCAACGAGACGCGACCCGACACCGCATACGGATCCAGCTCGGGCTTCTCCGCATACTTCAGCAAAATCGAGTGGTTGAGCTTGGACATATTGACCTGCCCCATGGTCCAGCCACCAAACCGACGTTCGGCAATTTCTTCATAATGCAGCAGCACCACGTCTTTATGCCGCACATCCTTTTGAATGTGGCCATACAGCTCGCTTACCGCCATACGACCGCCCTCAATAGCTTGCAAAAATATAGCACCGCTGTAACACAGGATGCCGGTGATGCCAGTGGCCGGGTTGCTGTGGCGGGATTGCGTGAGGATCGCCTCAATCGCATCCGGGCCAGGATCCACCGCGCGGCTGGCATAGAGAAGTCGAACGAGCATGATTTATCCCCTTCCAGGAATGAGGGCCAAAAATTCCCGGCGCAGGTTGGGGTCTTTTAAGAAGACGCCTCGCATCACCGAGTTGATCATCTTGCTGTCCATGTCCTTCACGCCGCGCCAGGCCATGCAGTAATGGCTGGCCTCCATCACGATGGCCAGACCATCAGGCTGGGTTTTCTCCATGATCAGATCGGCCAGTTGCACCACCGCTTCTTCCTGGATTTGCGGGCGGCCCATCACCCATTCGGCCAGCCGAGCGTACTTGGACAGGCCAATCACATTGGTGTGTTCATTGGGCAAAACGCCAATCCATATCTTGCCAATCACCGGGCAAAAGTGGTGTGAGCAAGCGCTGCGCACGGTGATCGGGCCGACGATCATCAGCTCATTCAAATGCTCGGCGTTGGGAAACTCTGTGATCGACGGGGCCGCCACATATCGCCCACGGAATACCTCGTTCAGGTACATCTTGGCGACCCGTCGTGCGGTGTTGCTAGTGTTGTGGTCGCGTTCGGTGTCGATCACGAGACTGTCCAAAACGCCCTGCATCTTGACCTCGACTTCATCCAGGAGCTTTTCGAGGTCGCCCGGATGAATAAACTCGGCAATGTTGTCATTGGCGTTGAAACGCTTGCGCGAAGCAAGCAGCCGTTCACGTATTTTGACGGACACAGGTGTGCCGATATCTTCTGGAAATGGGGTCATTGAGGTATCGGTTTTCATCAACATTACTGATGTTAACAGGCTTTGAAATTTAGGGTTATTGGTATTTTGAGCCCTGAATATATGCACAAATAGCTATATATTCAGTAGCGTCTACGACTCAATAGCAGCATCAAGCGCATCAATCCAAACGCCAGCCAGTCCAAGAGGCGCTGACGTCGGGGTCGGTTGGCATAAGCGATTGCATCCATCGCTTGCCCGCTCGACTTCATGGCGTCGTCCAATCGCGCGCGCAAGTCCTGCGCTAGCGCCGCATCCACCACCACCACATTGGCCTCACGCGCCAGCAGCAGGCTCAAAGGATCAAGATTACTGGAACCCACGGTAACCCACAGGCTGTCCACCACGGCGACCTTCGCATGCAGAAAGCTGGCGGCATACTCGTGGATCTCGACACCCGCCGCCAACAGCGCACCATACACGGGCCTGGCGGCATGAAACTGCATGAAGTACTCGTAGCGGCCTTGTAGCAGCAGGCGAACCCGCACACCGCGTCTTGCAGCCCCGATCAGCGCCCGGCGCAGGCGAGCACCGGGCACAAAGTAGGCATTGGCGATAATAATTTCCGAACGCGCGTCGCCAATCGCCTTTCGGTACACAGCTTCAATACGGGTGCGCATGCGAAAGTTGTCACGCAGCACCAGCGCGGCCTTGGCCGATGCAGGCACACTGCCGCTCGGCCCATCAGAGACTGCGCCCGCCGCCACACCAGTGCTTCCGCCAACCCGCACTGCTAATTGGAGGGCCGCCCAAGCCGACGGAAAATCAAAAGAGCGCGCCGTTTTGGCAGCTCGCAAGCGCCACCAGAACTGTGCCATCGCTTCAGTGACATCGCGCACCAACGGGCCGGTGATCTGCAACGCGAAGTCCAAACGCGGTGAGTCCAGCACGCCATGATTGGGATCGTAAAAATCATCCAAAACGTTGATGCCGCCGCAAAACGCGATGCGACCATCGACTGCGCAGAGTTTGCGGTGCATGCGCCGCCAGCGGCTGGGCACCAACCATCCCACGCCGCCTAGGCGCGAGAAGATACGCCATTGAACCCCTGCTGCATCAAAACGGCTGGTCAGTGAGGTGGGCAAATCAGGCGTGCCCGCGCCATCGACCACCAGGAAAACTGCCACTGCGCGCTCTGCCGCCCGCACCAGCGCGTCCGCGATCAGATCGCCCGAACTGTCCAGATTAAATATGTAGGTCTCCAGCCGAACCTCGTGCTGCGCCTCATCCATCGCCTTTATCAATGCCGGGAAGTAGGCCTGGCCGCCTTGCAGCAGTTGCACAAAGTGGCCGTCTTGCAAATGCGCCATGGCTAATTTGGGAATATCCGGATCAAGGCGGCAGTGTGAATTCTGCAATCAAAGGCAGGTGGTCTGACATACGCCCCCAGATTCGACCATTGGGCACGTGTACGCTGGCAGGCACAAGCCCGCGCGCATACACGTAGTCCAGTTGCACCAGTGGCAAGCGCGACGGATAGGTTGGGTAGCGACCCTCCTGAAAAGCGACCAGCTTCATGCTGGCCAGCGCGCGTTGCGTCGATCGACCCCAGTCGTTGAAGTCGCCCGCGACGATGAGCGGTGCGGACTGCGGCACTTCCCGTTCAATAAAACGCAGCACTTGCGCGATCTGGCGCAGGCGGCTGGCATGAATCAACCCCAGGTGCAGCACCACCACATGAATGTTGATGCCGTGAAAGACGATTTCCGAATGCAGCAGACCGCGTTGCTCAAAGCGGTGGTCTGACATATCTTCATGCTGATGCGCCACCACCGGCCAGCGCGACAGCATCGCATTGCCGTGCTCGCCATGGCGCGTGACTGCATTGGTGCGGTAAACCGCCTCGTAGCCTTCTGGGGCCAGAAAATCTGCTTGCTCCAACTCGGGCCATTGAGTGAAGTAAGCGGCTTGACGTCGATGCATCTTGCGCACCTCCTGTAGGCAGACAACATCCACATCAAGCTGCTCCACCGCATGCCCCAAGTTGTGAATTTCTAGGCGTTTGCGCGGCCCAATGCCCTGCACACCTTTGTGGATGTTGTAGGTAGCAACGCGAAGCGTATCAGGCGAATGGGTCATGGAGGAATCAGGTTTGAACAAATCGGGGCAGCATCAGTATCGCCTCTGCGTTGGAGGGTGAAAAACACTGAAGTGCTGCATCTCGCCATGGCAACCATTGGAACACCATGTGCTCGCGCGGATTGAGCTTGATGTCAATCCCAGATGGCACTTCAAGACCGAACAAATGTTCCGTGTTTCGCGTGACCCCTGGTGCATAGCGGTGCTGCCAACGCGGGTAGATGTCGTAAACGTTTTCGAGTTTCCAGTCCACCAGGCAATCACTTAATCTGCTACTTGGCCCACAGTCAATGCCCGTTTCCTCAGAAACCTCGCGCTCGGCGGTCGCGCGAA
>JANOTE010000364.1:0-2602 GCA_031416195.1 Rhodoferax sp. | reverse complement strand
CCAAACGCCGTGGCCTGACCCGCGTGCCCGAGCTGCTGGCCTGCGGCCTGGATGTCGCCTTTGGTCAGGACGACATGATGGACCCGTGGTATTCGCTGGGTTGCGCCGACATGCTCGACGTAGCAAGCATGGGCCTTCATGTGGCGCAGATGACATCGCAGGCAGCGATGCGCCAGTGTTTTGAGATGGTCACCAGCGTGCCTGCGCGCATCATGAAGCTGGAAGGCTACGGTCTGTCGGCAGGTTGCAATGCAGACTTTGTGCTGCTGCAAGCGCGCGACCCGGTGGAGGCGATTCGCCTGCGGGCGGCTCGGCTTAAGGTGTTCCGGCGGGGGAAGATGATTGCGTCTACGCCTGCTGCGACGGCTTCGCTGAATTTGCCAGGGCGGCCTGGGCAGACCAGTTGGATGGCGTAGGCCGCCCGAACCTCCACAAAAAAACGCGAGGTAAGTCATAATGACCATTACGGTCATTACGGTTAAATCATCATGATTACACAAACAAGCGCTGTCAATTTCAGGCAAAACCTGGGGGAAATGCTCAACCAGGTGCAGTATCGGCACGACAGTGTGGTGATCAACAAAGATGGCAAACCCGTTGCAGCGCTGGTCGATGCCCGACTGTTTGAGCGTATTCGCCAGATGCAGGGCCGTTTTGACGCGTTGTGCCAGCGCATTGAATCGGGCTTTGCGGAAGTGCCGCAAGACGCGGGGCTGGCCGAAATTGACGCGGCGGTCGCCGAGGGCCGCAAGAAGCCTACTACCAGCGTCAAAAAGAAGTAAGCGCCGGTGGCCAATTTGCGCGTGGTGCTGGACACCAATGTGCTGCTCTCAGGCATTGCCTACCCTACCAGCATTCCCGGCAAGATTGTGGCGGCGTGGCGGCACGGGTCTATCGAAGTGGTGTTGTCCAGCTTCATCCTCAACGAGCTTCGCCGGGTTTTGCCACGGCTTCAAAACCGGCATGGATTCAGTAAGACGCAGATTGATGACCTGGTTGACAGCCTCGCGCTTCTGGCCGACATGGTGGAGCCTGAAGCCGACTTCGAGCTTGCCCTGCGCGATGTCAATGACCAACCCGTATTGGGCACCTTGCTGGCTGCGCGCTCTGGCTCCGGCGCAAACTATTTGGTGACGGGTGACAAAGATCTACTGGCCTTGGCGAATCGCTATCCCATCGTCACACCCGCGCGGTTTTGGGACATCCACGGTGGGCCTTGAAATTCAACCTGATGCGCACGGCCCTCAGATCATCCAGTTCTCGACTTTCAGGCCTCGCACCCGAACAAAATCCTTCACGTTGTTGGTCACCACCGTGGCATCGAGGCTTTTGGCATGGGCTGCAATCATCAAGTCGTTCGCGCCGATCATCTGGCCTTTTTTCTTCAGGTCTGAGCGGATTTCGGCGTAGTGCTCGGCGGCATCACGCGACCAATCTTTGACCGTCACATGCCGCACGAACGCATCCACACCCGCCCGATTGGCCTTCTTTTTGTTCGATTCGAGAACGCCATAGAGCAGCTCCGCCAGCGTGACGATGGAAATGATTTGCTGATCAATCGGGACTTGTTGAATTCGCTCCAGCAACACGGCCGAAGACCTGCGCAAAACGAATGCACAGATGTCCGTATCAAGCATGTACAGCTTGGTCATCTGGAGATGCGCTCCTGCACAGGGAGGTCTTCAATGTTTTCCATGAAGTCCTCGCTCACACCAGCGCCTGAGGCCAAAAATGCACTCCAATCCCGAGGCCGAGGGGACAGAACGATGTCGTCTCCCAGCTTGCGGATAAAAACCTCCTTCATCTCAGGAGGAAAACGAAACTCAAGCGGAATGGTGACAACTTGCGCGCGGTTATTTTTGCCGACTCTGGCGGTTTGCTGATGCATGACGAGACTCCAAATGGTAGATGCCATAGTATATGGCAACCAGCGTTCAGGTCAATGCTCTGGCACAACCATCTCCGCCCAGTCATAAAGTGCCCCCAACAGCGCCTCGCCGCGCGCGTCGGCACTTTCAGACAGTGCGTCGATCTCGGCAAAGTAAGCATCAATCGATTTGAATCCGCCCTCGCCTTCCAGCAGGCGTGCGGCGCGATGCTCGTTCCAGCGCGCTTCCTCCTCGACTGACAGCGTAGCTTGAAAATTTCGCGCGCGGTAACGGAAAACCAGCTCCTGCAAACGCGGGGCATCGAATGAGAAGCGCGCTTTGGCGAGGCCTTCGCCATCGAGCTTGCGGATTTCGTTCAGGCGGCGCCGATCTGCGTTGTTGACGAAGCCGCCGTAAAGGTCTTCATCCACATCGGGCGTGCCTTCCTGAGGTCGCTTGAACACATCGGGCCAGATGCCGCTCATGTCGGGCAGATCGCGCGCCTTTGCAGCGTGAATCATCGACTGATCGATATTGATTTGCCAACGCAACGCCATTTCATTGGACAGCGTTTTCAAGTTGCCCATCACCATCGGGGATTTATTCAGGTGTACGGTTTTGACGGGCAGTCGCGTCATGCCCGCTGGCAGCGCATCACTTTTGCTGAACATGCGCAGGCGAATTTCATCCACATTCAGGGTCGCAAGCTGTGCCGGGTCATGCGCCAAGTCCCA
>JANOTE010000363.1:0-1858 GCA_031416195.1 Rhodoferax sp. | reverse complement strand
CCCTCGCCCCTGACTTGAAGGCGACCACCGAGCCCACCCAGCCCAGCGATAGCGCAATGTGACCGGGCTTTGGCGTGAAATGCGCGCGGAAGCGGTCTGTCGGTTATCTCAAAAAATGAGCGACCACCGCGTCGCAAACATTTTTCGTGTCGCGCGTGCTTTCACGCCAAAACCGCAGCACATTGCGCTGTCGCCGGGCCGCGCTAAATGCAAGCACAACCGCTCCCTTAAAATCCCAAATAGGCAAAAAGTTACCAACGGGTTACCACCACGTTTTGCCCGCAGATTTTCAACTTTCTTAAGGTTTCAAAATGGCACTCGTCTCTATGCGTGAACTGCTTGATCACGCGGCTATCAACGGTTATGGCATTCCGGCGTTTAACGTCAACAACCTGGAGCAGGTGCAGGCCGTTATGCAGGCAGCCGATGAGGTGGGGGCGCCGGTGATTTTGCAGGCCAGCGCAGGGGCGCGCAAGTACGCGGGGGAGGCGTTTATCAAACACCTGATCTCGGCGGCGATTGAGGCTTATCCGCACATTCCGCTGGTGATGCACCAAGACCATGGCCAGAGCCCGGAGGTGTGCCAGGGCGCGATCAACCTGGGTTTCAGCTCGGTGATGATGGACGGCTCGCTCGAAGGCGACGGCAAGACGATTGCCAGCTACGAGTACAACGTTGAGGTCACCCGCAAAGTGGTGGACATGGCGCACAAAACCGGCGTGACGGTGGAGGGCGAACTCGGCTGCCTGGGGTCGCTGGAGACCATGAAGGGCGACAAGGAAGACGGCCACGGCACCGAGGCGACCATGACCATCGAACAGTTGCTGACCGACCCCGAGCAGGCCGCAGATTTTGTAAAACGCACTCAGCTTGACGCATTGGCCATCGCCATCGGCACCAGCCACGGCGCCTACAAGTTCACACGCAAGCCCACCGGCGACATTTTGGCGATTGAGCGCATCAAGCAGATTAACAAACGCATTCCGAACACGCATTTGGTGATGCATGGCTCAAGCAGCGTGCCGCAGGATTTGCTGGCCATCATCAACGAGTTTGGTGGCAACATGCGCGAAACCTATGGCGTACCGGTGGAAGAGATTCAAAAGGCGATCCAGTTCGGCGTGCGAAAAATCAACATTGACACCGACATCCGCCTGGCGATGACCGCTGCCGTGCGCAAGTTCATGGCGCAAAACCCCGATAAATTCGACATGCGCGACTGGCTCAAACCCGCGCGTGAGGCGGCCAAGCAAATCTGCAAGCAACGCTACCAGCAGTTCGGCTGCGAGGGGCAGGGCAGCAAAATCAAGGGGCACAGCTTGCAAGTGGTGGCGGGGCAGTATTCGCGAGGGGAGCTGGCGCAGGTGGTGCAGTAGCGCGATATCGTTTTTGAGCATCGGCGCACCGACCCGCAGACATGGCTAAAAAACAATCGGGTGGTCTGCCCACCCAAAGTGAGAAGCTCACGGTTTTTCTGCAAAACCAGACACCGACCGTACTGGCGCAGCAGCTTTTGAATTGGGCACACGCAGACAGCAGCCTGATGGCAGAGCTCACGGCATGGGTGGCGCAAACGCAGATTAGCGACGACCCCAAAGCCGTGAAGGGCGTCAAAACAGCGATCACCGCGTTGTTGAAGTCCAGTGGGTTTATCGACTGGCGCGAAACGTCAAGCTATGCCAATCAGGCTGACAAGGTGATCCCGCTGATCGAGCAGGTGCTTGAGACCGACGCGGTCGCGGCGCGGGGCTTGACGGAGCACGCCCTGCGTTGCATTTA
Source organism: Rhodoferax sp. (assembly GCA_031416195.1). Taxonomy (GTDB): domain Bacteria; phylum Pseudomonadota; class Gammaproteobacteria; order Burkholderiales; family Burkholderiaceae_C; genus JANYCG01. The sequence goes on along the minus strand of JANOTE010000363.1, from coordinate 79 downwards.
CAAGGCGAGTGAAGACGCTGACGACTCCAACGGTGAAATTGGCGAGGTCATGAACGGTTTGATGGACTTGCTGATGGAC
>JANOTE010000362.1:0-4144 GCA_031416195.1 Rhodoferax sp. | reverse complement strand
GGCATCGTAGCCAGTGCAGCACTGGCAGCGGAGGTGGTTAGAACACTACGACGGCTGAGGCGATTCAACATGGAGAACATCCTTCATAAAAAAATGGCAGTGATTAACAATATCACCAATTTTGAATGCCCAGCGCGATTGCGGGCATGCGAACCCAAAATTCAGGGTCATAACGCGCAGGCTATTGCGCAAGATGACAGGCAACCCAATGACCGCTCGCCAATTCTTTAAGTTCCGGGCGGTTGGCATCACAATGGGCTTGCGCATTCGGGCAGCGGTGCGCGTAGGGGCAAGCGGTTGATGGATGCACTCTTTGCACCGTTTGAACCGTTTGAACCGTACGCCTCCTGGGGCTGTTGATGGCGCTGGGCTCCATGCGTGGTACCGCGTCGAGCAGCGCGCGGGTGTAGGGGTGCGCTGCGTTGTTGAACAGCGTGTGCGGCGTGCCTTGCTCCACGATACGGCCCTGAAAAATCACCGCCACCACGTCACACAGGTGGTTGACCACCGCCAGGTCGTGGCTGATCAGCAGGTACGTCACGCCAAACTGCCGCTGTAAATCCTGCATCAAGTTGAGTACCTGGGCTTGCACAGAGACATCCAGCGCGCTGACCGGCTCATCCGCGACGATGAGTTGGGGCCGGGTGATCAGCGCGCGTGCGATGGCGATGCGCTGGCGCTGGCCGCCCGAGAACTCGTGCGGATACTTGTCCAGATCGCTGTCACGCAGGCCGACTGAGCTTAATACGTCGTGCGCTTGGGTGCGCATGTCGGCGGGATTCGTTTTCCCCTGCGAGGACAGAGGCTCGCAGACGATGCTGGCCACGGTTTGCCGGGGATCCAGAGAACCATACGGATCCTGAAACACCATCTGAAAGTTGCGCCGGGCATCGCGCAGCGCCGCCGCGTCCAGCACGTTCAAATCTTGCCCCAGCATGCGCACAGTGCCGTTGCTGGGCGGCTCCAGCGCCATCACCAAGCGCGCCAGGGTTGATTTACCCGAGCCCGACTCGCCCACTACACCCAGACTGCGGCCAGTCTCAATACTGAAGCTCACGCCTTGCAGCGCTTTGACGATCGGCGGCTTGACCCACAGGTGCTCGCGCGGCATGGCGTAGTTGCGCGTGAGGTTTTCGACTTGAAGCAAGCTTTGATTCATGGCGCAGCCTTCTGCGCTGCTGCCACAGCTTCTGTGCGAAAACAGCAGGCAGTGTGATCTGGCCCGACTTGAATGGCGGGTGGACGCGCCTGCGCGCACTGCGGCACGGCAAAGGCGCAGCGGTCTGAGAACGGGCAACCGTCGGGCAAATCGATCAACTCGGGCACCGTGCCGGGGATGGTGACTAAGCGACCTCTGCCAGAGCCTGCCTGTTGCAGTTTGGGCCGCGCCCCAAACAGCCCCAGTGTGTACGGGTGCGCACGATTCGCAAATACTGAAGCGGTAGGGCCAGTCTCGACCACGCTGCCGCCATACATCACCATCATGCGCGAGACGTTTTGCGCGATTACGCCCAGGTCGTGCGAGATCAAAATCAGCGCCATGTTGCGCTCCTGCACGACGTCGTGGATCAGGTCGAGAATCTGGCCCTGAATGGTCACGTCCAGCGCGGTGGTGGGCTCGTCGGCAATCAGCAGATCAGGCCCGCAGGCCAGCGCCATGGCAATGGTGACGCGCTGGCGCTGGCCACCAGAAAACTGGTGCGGGTAGGCATCGACGCGCTTGGCAGCGTTTGGAATCCCGACACGATCCAACAGTGCAATCACCTGTTTGCGCGCCTCGGCGCTGGAAAGCGCCCGATGCAGCCGCAGCGGCTCGGCCACCTGCGCACCGATGGTGTGAACCGGGTTCAGCGCGGTCATCGGCTCCTGAAAAATCATGCCGATGCGATTGCCACGAATCTGTCGCAGGGCATCGTCTGGCAAGCCCACCAGCTCTTTACCGTCAAAACGAATGCTGCCGCGCACCACGGCGTTTTCGGGCAGCAAGCCCATCAACGACAGCGCGGTAATGGACTTGCCGCAGCCAGACTCACCCACCAGCCCGAGCGTTTCGCCGCGCGCCAGCGTGAAGTTGATGTCACGCACGGCATCCGCTGGGCCGCGCTGGGTTTGCAGGCGAACGCTGAGGTTTTTAACGTCAAGTAGTGCCATCGGATGCCGCTTCAGCGCTGCCGCGCAAGACGCGGATCCATTAAATCCCGCAAGCCATCGCCCAGCAGATTCAACCCCAACACGGCCATCACAATCGCGACACCGGGGAACACGGCCAAGAGTGGCGCTTGAAACAGCAGCGTCTGCGCCTCGGCCAGCATCCGCCCCCACGAGGGTTGCGGGGGCTGTGTGCCAAGCCCCAAATAAGATAGCGCTGCCTCAGCCAGAATCGCAATCGCAAAGCGGATGGTGATCTGTACGATCAACACCGACGAGATGTTGGGCAGCACATGGTCAAACGTAATTCTGAACGGCCCTTTGCCACACGCCCGCGCGGCCAGCACGTACTCGCGTGACCACACGGCCACGGCGGATGCGCGCGTGACGCGGATGAAATTGGGAATGTTGAAAATGCCAATGGCGATGATGGAATTGACAATGCCTGCGCCAAACACCGCCGTCATCATGATGGCCGACAGAATGGCTGGGAAGGCCAAGGTGAAATCGGCCAGGCGCATGATGACTTCCTCGACCCAGCCGCGCTTGGCAGCGGCCAAGAGCCCCAGACCTGCACCGACGAAGAGGCCAATCGACACCGCAATCACGCCCACCAAAATGGAGTTGCGGGCACCAACCAGCAGCAGCGAGGCGATGTCGCGGCCAAACGGGTCGGTGCCGAGCCAGTGTGCCGGGCTTGGGCGTTGCAGCTTTTGCGCCATGTCGATCTCATACGGCGACCAGGGTGTCCACACCAGCGAGAGCGTCGCGGCAAACACCAGCAGAAAAGTAAGCACGGCACCGAGTACGAAACTGCGGTGCTTGAAGGCGCGTTGAAGAAATGACGCGGGTACGCGCAGGGCGGTTGCGGCCAACGCGTTCATATGTCGCTAGCCTTCACTCGCGGGTCGATCACGGCATACAGCACATCGACGATGAAGTTCACCACCACCACCATCGTGGCCAGCAGCATCACGCAGTTGCGCACCACAATCAGGTCTCGGTTGGAGATCGACTGAAAAATCAGGCGCCCCAAACCGGGCAAGTAGAAGACGTTCTCCACCACGATGGTGCCCGCCAGCAGCTCGGCAAACTGCAAGCCCATCACCGTGATGACCGGGATCATCGCGTTGCGCAGCACATGACCCCACACGGTAGCGCGTTTGGACAGGCCCTTGGCCCGCGCAGTGCGCACAAAGTCTTCGCGCAACACCTCCAGCACGGCCGAGCGGGTGATACGCGCGAGAATCGCGGCTTGCACCACGGCCAGCGAGAGCGCGGGCAGCAGCAGCGATTTAAAGCCTTCAAAAATCCCCTCGCTCCAGCCTTCAAACCCGCCCGCAGAAAACCATTGCAGATGCACTGAAAACAGCAGAATCAGCAGAATCGCAAACCAGAAATTCGGGATGGCGATGCCCACCTGCGTCAAGCCCATCAGGCCCACGTCGCCCAATTTGTTGTGGTGGGATGCAGCATAAATGCCGACACACAGTGCCAGCACGGTTGTCAAGGTCATCGCCATCAGCGCCAGCGGCACGGTGACGGCAAGGCGCTCCCAAATGAGTTCTGAAACGGGCGAGCTGTAGGTGTAGCTCAGGCCCAAATCGCCAGTGAGCATGCCGGCGATCCAGGCGAAGTAGCGCTCCAGCGGTGGGCGATTCAACCCGAGTTTGGTGGCCAGCGCGCGCACTGCCTCGGGTGCGGCATCTGGGCCCATCATGATCAGCGCCGCGTCGCCGGGCAGGATTTCCAGCACCAGGAAGACGACGATGGAGGCACCGATCAAGGTGGCTACCAAGGTGGCGAGGCGTTTAAGGAGGAAGAGGCCCATCGACGTATTTTTTGCGCTGTGCTGTGCGGTGCAGAGACGTTCAGAGCCCTCATTATGAACAAGACTTGCAGGCCGCCTTCGGTGCAGACCCGGCGGAAAGCCGATAATCCACAGCATGGCCCTGATCATTACCGACGAGTGCATCAACTGCGACGTGTGCGAGCC
>JANOTE010000361.1:0-2176 GCA_031416195.1 Rhodoferax sp. | reverse complement strand
TCCACGCTGCGCTGAAGGGCAGGCCGGGTTGGCGGGCAGCGCCAGGGCGCTCCAACCCACCGGGCGCGCCCGCTATATTATTAGGTGCGCCGGGTGGGCGGTTGGGCCGGGGGAGTTGGATGATCAGGTTCGAGCCATCTTTCATCGCCACCAAAAATTCAGGCCCACCTTGCCCCGGCACGCGCGCAATACGTATCGGGGCCTGCCCCAGAATCTCGCCTGCGGGGTTGCGCACAATAATTTCCCGCCCAGGCCGCTCGGCCCGCTCACGCTCACGCTCGGCACGGTTGCGCTGCGTCTCCATCTGCCACAGCCAGCTTGCAATCAACGTCACCACCGCAATCGCCGCCACCACTGCAAACCAGATGCGCAGGTACAGGCGCTGATGAAATGGGGTGCTCATGGATCATTCAAACGACTGGCTTTAGTCTTGCTGCCGTGCAAACACATAGCCCACGCCGCGCACGGTGAGGATACGTTTTGGCACTTTGGCATCGACCTCGATCGCTGCGCGGATGCGGCCCATGTGGACATCAATTGAGCGGTCAAACGCATCCAGTTCACGCCCGCGTACGGCTTCCATGATCTGGTCTCGCGTCAACACCCGGCCCGCGCGCTCGGCCAGGGCCACCAACAGGTCAAACTGGTACGAGGTGAGTTCGCAAGCCACGTCTGCCACGTTGACGGTACGGGCATCGCGGTCAATCGCCAAGCTGCCGAAATGCATTTGCGTGACCGCTTCGGGCCGTTCGCCGTCCGCACGCCTGCGCAGCACGGCGCGCACGCGAGCCAGCAGCTCGCGCGGTTCAAACGGCTTGGGCAGGTAGTCGTCAGCGCCGATTTCAAGGCCGATGATGCGGTCTGTCGGGTCGCCTTTGGCCGTCAGCATCAGCACCGCAACCTTGGCCGCCGCGCCCGGCATCGCCCGGATGCGTCGGCACACTTCCAGTCCATCCACATCGGGCAGCATCAAATCCAAAATCACCAAGTCCACCGGATTGGCGTACCCGTCCTGCAGTTGCGCCAGACCCTGCTGAGCCGTGGCCGCATGGCTTACCGTGTAGCCCGATTGCCCCAGGTACTGCGCCACCATCTGGGCCAGGCGGGCATCGTCTTCAATCATCAACAGGTGTTGGTGCATACACATCGCAGTCTAGTGCCCAGGCTGTGTGCTTGTTGCGACGATGCTAGAAGCGGCAGTAAAGTTAGGTAAATTTTTTAGGTAAATTTCGGTGCTCTGCGCTCTTTCAACGATGCCACACCCTCGCGCACATCCGGCCCTCCAAAGCCCATGAATTCCAGCGCCAGCGAGGTGTCGAATGCAGGCCCTGCTTGACGCAGCCAGTTGTTCAGCGCGTACTTGGTCCAGCGGATGGCGGTCTGGCTGCCTGCGGCCAGCCGGTCGGCAATCTCGTAGGCGCGCGGCAGCAACTCGTCATCATTCACGGCCAGAGACACCAGGCCGATGCGCTCAGCCTCTTCCCCGCTGATCGGCTCGCACAGCAGCAAGTAGTATTTGGCCTTGGCCATGCTGCACAACAGCGGCCACACAATCGCCGCGTGGTCGCCCGCCGCCACGCCCAGGCGGGTGTGACCATCGACAATTTTGGCGGTTTTGGTGGCGATGGAGATGTCGGCCAACAGGCCCGCCACCAGCCCCGCGCCGACCGCTGGGCCGTGCATGGCGCTGACAATCGGTTTGTCGCAGTTGATGACGTTGTAGACCAGGTCACGCGCTTCCTTCCACACGCGCGTTCGCACGGCGAAATCGTCTGCCATGTCCTGCACCAGTGCCAGGTCACCGCCGCCCGAGAAACCCATCCCGTCGCCACGCAGCACGGCGCAGCGCACCGAATCGTCAGCCCCCACGTCGCGCCAGATTTCGCTCAGCTCCCAATGCCCAGCGTGGCCGGATGTGGGCAGCTTGCCGTTGCCACCGGGCCCGTCGGCGCGCATTTGAATGTCCAGCACGGTGCCGTCTTGGCCCCGGCGGGTGATGTTGAGGGTTTGATAGCGGGTGTAGTCCATGGGGTTGGCGCGGTAGATCGGCGCTGGAAGAGTGGTGGGACTGATAGCTTAATCCTCCACGCCATTTGCGGATAATCCTTAAAATGAGTACATTAATACCCATTTAAAGGATTTACAAGTGAGTGCGGTTGACTTTCTGTTCCTGCCA
>JANOTE010000360.1:0-3838 GCA_031416195.1 Rhodoferax sp. | reverse complement strand
GCCATGGCATTGCGAGCAGTGGTTCATGAACAGCCGCTCGCCGACCGCCAGGGCGCGGGCATCTTTGGCCAGCGCCTCCACCGGCTGGGCGGCGAATGCGGCGTACAGCGGGGCCACGTCGATTTTGAGCTGCGTCACATCTTGCTGATGCTCGCTAGTCTGCGACCATTTCAGCAAGCCGGGGAAGCTGCCCAGGCCGGGGAACACGACCAGGTACACCAGTGAAAAAACGATGGTCAAAATAAACAACCACAGCCACCACAGCGGCAGCGGGTTGTTGTACTCGCTCAAGTTTTCATCCCACACGTGGCCGGTGGTGTTGTCGGCCGGTTTGCCGGAATGGGCGACGACTGTGGCCTTGCCTGCGAGATACAGCAGCAGGCCGCAAGCCAGCACCGAGAGCAGGCTGACGGCACCCACGTACCAAGGCCAAAAGCCGTTTGTGAAATCACTCATGCAGGCATCTCCTGTTCAGCTATTGAGCAGTTAAGCTAATTAGACCGGAACGGCAATTGCGCCGCTTCGTCAAACCGTGCTTTTTGTGCGGGTCGCCACGCCCACACCCAAATACCGACAAACAGGACAAAGCCAGCCACTGTGACGGCGATCCGAAGAATATTGATGTCCATGGGCTGCCTCGTCTACTTTTGAATTACTTCAACGCAAGGCCCAAGCCCTGCAAATACGCCACCAGCGCGTCCAGTTCGGTTTTGCCTTTCACCTGCGCAGGTGCGTTGTCGATCTCGGCATCCGTGTACGGCACGCCGACGGTGCGCAGGGCGCGCATGTGGGCTTGAATCGATTCATGATCAGCAGGCGTTTTCTCAAGCCAGGGGTACGCGGGCATGATGGACTCGGGCACCAGATCGCGCGGTGCGATCAAATGCTGGCGCTGCCAGTCGTCGCTGTATTTGCCGCCGACGCGGTGCAAATCAGGCCCGGTGCGTTTGCTGCCCCACTGATGCGGGTGGTCGTAAACAAACTCGCCCGCCACCGAGTAGTGGCCGTAGCGCAGCGTCTCGGCCACCAGCGGGCGGATCATCTGCGAGTGGCAGTTGTAGCAGCCCTCGCGCACATAGATGTCACGCCCCACCACTTTCAAGGGCGTATCCGGCACGATGCCCTTGATGGGCTGGGTGGTGGATTTCTGGAAGAACAGCGGCACGATTTCGACCAAGCCGCCCACCGCCAGCACGATCAAAATCAACACGATCATCAGCGTGTTGTTGGTTTCTACTTTTTCGTGCGTAAATGCCATGGTGGATTACTTTCAAGCGTGAGCAAGGGCAGTGGGAATGCTTGCATTAATGGGCTTACCGGCCCAGGCAGTTTGCGCGACGTTCCAGGCCATGATCAACATCCCGCCCAAATAGAGCACACCGCCAAAGAAGCGCACCACGTAGAAAGGAAAAGTTGCCTTGACGCTCTCGGTGAAGGTGTACGTCAATGAGCCGTCGGGGTTGATGGCACGCCACATCAGGCCCTGCATCACGCCAGCAATCCACATCGCGGCGATATAAAGCACGATACCTATCGTGGCGATCCAGAAGTGCAGCTCAATCGCTTTGACGCTGTGCATTTTGGGTTGCCCGAACAGGCGCGGCACCAGGTAATACAGCGCGCCTATCGAGATGAAGCCGACCCAGCCCAGCGTGCCGCCATGTACGTGGGCAATGTTCCAGTCGGTGTAGTGCGACAGGGCGTTGACGGTCTTGATGGACAGCATCGGCCCTTCAAAGGTGGCGATGCCGTAAAACGACAGCGCCACAATCATGAAGCGCAGGATGGCATCGTCGCGCAGCTTGTGCCAGGCACCTGAGAGCGTCATCACGCCGTTGATCATGCCGCCCCAGCTTGGGGCCAGCAAGATCAGCGAGAACACCACGCCGAGCGACTGCGTCCAGTCCGGCAGGGCGGTGTAGTGCAGGTGGTGCGGCCCGGCCCACATGTAGGTGAAGATCAGCGCCCAGAAATGCACGATGGACAGCCGGTAAGAGTACACCGGGCGCTCGGCCTGCTTGGGGATGAAGTAATAGACGATGCCCAGGAAGCCAGCGGTGAGCAAAAAACCCACCGCGTTGTGCCCGTACCACCACTGCACCATGGCATCTTGCACGCCCGCGTAGGCGGAGTACGACTTCATCCAGCCCGCAGGCACTACGGCGGCGTTGACGATATGCAGCATCGCCACGGCAATGATGAATGCGCCGTAAAACCAGTTGGCGACGTAAATGTGCCGCACCTTGCGAATACCCACGGTGCCGAAAAATACGATGGCATAGGCGACCCAGGTCAGCGCAATCAGAATCGCAATCGGCCATTCCAGCTCGGCATATTCCTTGCCCCGTGTGTAGCCCATCGGCAGCGACACCGCAGCGGCCAGAATCACAGCCTGCCAGCCCCAGAAGTGAAATGCGGCCAACTGGTCAGAAATGATGCGGGTCTGGCAGGTGCGCTGCACCACGTGGTAACTGGTAGCAAACAGCGCGCAGCCGCCAAAGGCAAAAATCGCCGCATTAGTGTGCAGTGGCCGCAGCCGCCCGAATGACAGCCACGCAATGCCAAAGTTGAGTTCTGGCCAGGCCATCTGCGCGGCGATGAACACGCCCACCAGCATGCTGACCACGCCCCACACCACGGCCATTACGGTAAATTGACGAACAATTTTGTCGTTGTAGACGGTGGCTTTGGTTGCGGCCCAAGTGCGTTGCGTAGGGTGGGCGGCGGTGGTGGTGGCACTGGAATTGGCAGGTGCGGGAAGTACGGCGCTCATTGAAATCCTCTAATCCAAAGCTGGCATCAAGTTTGCAGAAGACCGCAAAGGGGCGTATTGATATGGATCAAGCTTGTGTACTTTCGGGCTTGTTTTGTGCGATTTCGGCCCCCTGAACGGCATCCGGCTGAAAAATCCGCAGGCCTTCGCTCTCCAGCTCTTCAAACTGCCCTGACCACACCGCCCAGGCCAATACGCCCATGACTGCCAGCGCCAGCAGCACGGACAGGGGCACCAGCAGAAACAGGATGTCCATCAGACTGGCCCTGCGTTAACTGGCGGCAGCGGTGTCGCCAGCCGCGCTGCATTGGCGATCACCAGCAGCGAACTCAAGGCCATTCCAAGGCCAGCCAGCCACGCAGGCAGCCACCCCGCCAGCGCCAGCGGGACGCTCACCGCGTTGTAGATGGCCGCCCATCCCAGGTTTTGACGCACCACGCGCATCGTGCGCTGCGCTTGGCTCAGCATCGCGGGCAACATCATCAATTGCGCACCCGGCAGCACAAAGTCACACTGGGCCTGCGCCAGCGGCACGGCCATGCCAACCGCCAGCGACACATCGGCCCCCGCCAAAACCGGGCCGTCGTTCAAGCCGTCCCCCACCATCAGCACCTTGTGCCGCTGTTGTTGCAGTTGCTTCAAGTGCGTCAACTTGGTTTGGGGTGTGCAGTCGCCCTGCGCGTCACGGATCTGCAATGGATCAGCAACACGGCGGGCAGCTTGCGTTCGGTCGCCCGAGAGCATCTGCACGGTTATTCCCATTTCTTTCAAGGCGGCGACAGCTCCTGCGGCATCGGGGCGCACCACTTCGTCAAGCTCAAATGTGGCCAACCAACCGTGGCTGTCGGCCAGGTGAGCCTGCGTTGCATCGTTGTCTCCCGCGTCAGCTCGTCCTTCAATATTGCAGAATCGCGCTGACCCCAGGCGCAGCAAGCCAGCGCAATTGAACGCCACAGGAGCCGCCAGTTCGCCCTCAAGCCCGAGACCAGACAACGCTTTCACGTTGATCAAAGGGATCAACGCCGCGCCGCCCTGCGCTGCCGCCAGTGCGCGCGATACCGGGTG
>JANOTE010000359.1:0-6604 GCA_031416195.1 Rhodoferax sp. | reverse complement strand
GCCAGTTGCGACTCGGCTTGCAGCAGCAGGCAAATCTGGTCGTTGGCCTCGTTCGCGTAATTGGCAATGCGGCCAAAGCGCGAGGCGCGCACACCGGCCATGCCGCGAATGCCGCGCGTCGGGCTGCCCACGTCGTCGTTCTGCGGGTAGCGCGCGCACTGCACGATCCGCTGCGCCTGTTCGGGCGTGTCGACCATCGGCACCAAGAGCGTGGAGACACCCAAATCCAGATACTGCTTGATGATCATCTCGCCCACCTTGCCGTGGCCCATCGGGATACGGCAAATCGGATGCGAGGCTGGATAGCCGGCAATCGCCTGCAACTGCTGCAGCACGGCGCGCGGCTCGGCAGGTGTGTGCTCGCCATCGACCAGCAGCCAGTCAAACCCGGCACCCGCGCAGATTTCGGTGGAGTAAGAATCGGCCAGGCCCAGCCACAGGCCAATCTGCGCCTGCTTGTTTTTAAGGGCTTGTTTGAAGGTGTTAACAGGTGTTTTCATGGAAGTACGAGATCTACTTTTGAAACAATGGGTGAAGCGTGCTGTGCTTGCATCATAGGCCAGCATCCGCGTGCCATCGGTGGGGAACACGGTCTGCCCGGCCACGTCCCGCTGCGCCGGCGGGGTCTTGGCCAGAGCTCGGCGCAGCACCGCCCCCAGGAAAGCAGTAGCTCGCCATACCAAGATTATTTCGATTCAGTGTATTTACGGCATAGACTGTGAATACATCCAGTAAAATTCCTCCATGGCCAAAGAAAAAACTGTCTACACCTGCTCTGAATGTGGCGGCACCAGCCCCAAATGGCTGGGCAAATGCCCCGCGTGCAATGCCTGGAACACGCTGATTGAATCGGTGGCAGAAAGCAACGCGCCCGCCAAAAACCGCTTTGCGTCTTTGGCGAAAACTGCAACGGTGATGGCGCTGGGCGACACTCAAGATGCCGATGTATTTGTTTTTTTGATCCCAGAGGTTATCGATATAGGCTCAAATGACGACAGTACGTCTATGAACTGTTATGTGTGAAGACAGTCGACGGCTGGTGTGCAGGCGATGCAGATTCGCGATCAGAACTTTCGTTTAAGGAGTCATCATCATGTACGTTAAATCCATCAGTTTGGAGAATGTAAAAGGCTTTAAGAGGTTGGAGTTCGACTTTGAAAGACCGGACAGCAGCTTTGCTGGGTGGACTGTCTTTGTCGGGGGCAATGCTTCAGGAAAATCCACGCTGTTGAAGGCAATTGCACTTTCGCTGATTGGCCCCGACGTTGGAAAGCAACTCCTAATTAGCCCTTCAGGATGGATTAGTCCTGGTGAAGCAAAGGCTGAAGCAACTGCTCAAGTCCGCTGGGACAGACACCATGATTTCTTCAAAAAAGGAGGGCAGCCGCCAGGAATCACCTTCGAGGCAGGAGTGCGATGGTCAGTTGGCGTAGGCGAATCGAAGAAAAATGAGAATTGGGAGTCGGCTACGCCTGAATTTCGAGCAATAGAAAAGCGCAATCAGAAAGGCGGTCGAATCTTAACCTCCACGCGTGGCCCTTGGAACCCTAATGCGCGCGGATGGTTTACTGCAGGTTATGGCCCGATGCGGCGTCTCTCCGGCAGTTCCAGTGAGTCAATCCGATTAAGTATGGGCACTGGAGCACTGAGTAGGTATGTAACCCTTTTTAGAGAGGATGCCGCATTGAGTGAGAGCGAAACCTGGCTCAGACTCAATCATTCGCGGCAGATTGAATCAAGGGACGACGAGCTTTTGCGCCTGATTGAAGGCGTGCGTCGTCTCCTGGATGACGGGCTGCTCCCACATGGGATGAAAATTTCCCGCCTCACGGTCGATCATGTATACGTCAAAGATGGTCGTGGAATTGAATTACCGATGCGGGATATCAGCGACGGCTGTAGGAGCGTTTATGCCACTGTGCTTGATCTCGTACACGGGATGGCGGAGGTGTATGGCACCACTGATCTATTTGGGGCAAGTAGTACGGGACAAACAATCGTGACTAGACCGGGTGTTGTGTTGATAGACGAGATTGAAGCGCACTTGCACCCGAAATGGCAGCACGAAATTCCTGAATGGTTGAAAACACACTTTCCAAAAGTGCAGTTCATCGTTTCTACTCATAGTCCCTTGGTGGCGCAAGCCGCTGATCCAAATGGCATTTTTGTATTGCCATCCCAAGACGACACAGGGAGAGAGCCGCGCCGCCTAGACTCCCATGAGTTTGATCGGCTTAGGCTGCGGCAGGCAGAAAAGACTCTATTGGGTACTGCTTTTGGGTTGAAGACTACTCGATCAAAGTGGGCTAATGATCGAATTGAAGAGTGGAAGTTGTTGAATGCCAAAAAGAGGGCAGGAGCAAATCTTTCCACAGGGGAAGAACGAGATTTGGTTCAGCTAAAACTCCAGATGGAAATTGCATATGACTCCGAGCCAGTTGCCGCGGAGTTGGAGGGAGTATGAGGGAGTTGACAGCTCGTCCCAACCTTGCAGCCCAAACTGCAAGACGGATGGCCACTGAAACTGAGCAGATTGCAGGAATTCAAGACGTTGGAGAGCAACATGCAACGGCGATTCGTAGGTACAACAGCAGCCGAGGTGCGACATGGTTTGCTCCAGTAGTTGTAGCGCTAAAGAGCATGACTGGTGAGGGCCAAAGATGCATGCTCTGCAGCGGTAGTGAGGCTGCGCAAGTTGAACATTACCGCCCCAAAAACACGTATCCATTACAGGCACTTGCCTGGTCAAATCTACTTTGGATTTGCGGGGTCTGTAATTTGTCCAAAGGAGATGATTTTGATGAGCAGTGTCAACCGGTGAATCCCGCCGAAGAGCGTCCATGGGACTATTTTTTTATAGATGAGTTTGGTAATTTTTGTGCCAAGTGGACTCCTGAAACGAACTCTTTGAATTCGCGTGCGGTTGAAACAATTCGACTCTACAGCCTAGATAGACAAGCTCTACAGGAGACTAGATTCGCCCGTTTGCGCGAGCTAAAGCGTTTCTTGAATGATTGTGTTGCGCTAAACGCGCAGGGCCAACTCTCGGAGGAGGATCTTCAAACGCGCGTGCTGGATTTTCATTCCAACCCATTGCAACCTGATGTTGGCGACTATTTCTTGAATGGCCCTGGTCGGTTAGAGCCAGTTTTTACCGCTTTCTTTGCCGCTGCAGGCCTTTGAGGCAAAGATGCCCATGGCCAAAGAAAAAACCGTTTTTACCTGCTCTGAATGTGGCGGCACCAGCCCCAAATGGCTGGGCAAATGCCCCGCGTGCAATGCCTGGAACACGCTGATTGAATCGGTGGCAGAAAGCAACGCGCCGGCCAAAAACCGCTTTGCGTCCTTGGCTAAAACCGCCACCGTGATGGCACTGGGCGACATTGAGGCGACCGACATGGCGCGCACGCCCACCGGGCACGAGGAGCTGGACCGCGTGCTGGGCGGCGGTATGGTCGAGGGCGGCGTGGTGCTGATTGGCGGCGACCCCGGCATTGGCAAATCGACCTTGCTGTTGCAGGCCTTGGATTCCTTGCAGCGCAGCGGGCAAAAAACACTTTACGTGACAGGGGAAGAGAGCGGCGCGCAAGTCGCGCTGCGCGCGCGCAGGCTGGGGTTGGACAACTCGCAAGTCAAAGTGCTGGCCGAGATTCAACTGGAGAAAATCCTCGCCACGCTGGCCGATACACAACCCGACATTGCGGTGATTGACTCGATTCAGACCGTCTATTCAGACCAGCTCACCTCCGCGCCTGGCTCGGTGGCTCAGGTGCGCGAATGCGCGGCGCACCTCACGCGCGCAGCCAAGTCCAGCGGAGTGAGTATCGTGCTGGTCGGCCACGTCACAAAAGAAGGCGCGCTGGCCGGGCCGCGCGTGCTGGAGCACATGGTCGATACCGTACTGTATTTTGAAGGCGACACGCACAGCAGTTTCCGCCTGGTGCGGGCCATCAAGAACCGCTTTGGCGCGGTGAATGAGATTGGCGTGTTCGCCATGACGGAGAAAGGCCTCAAAGGCGTGTCCAACCCCAGCGCGATCTTTTTGAGCCAGCATGCCGAGCCCGTGCCCGGCAGTTGCGTGATGGTCACGCTGGAGGGCACACGGCCCATGCTGGTGGAGATTCAGGCGCTGGTGGACAGCGGCGGGCCGTCGCCCCGTCGCCTGAGTGTGGGTCTGGACCGTGATCGCCTCGCCATGCTGCTTGCCGTGTTGCATCGCCATGCGGGGGTGGCCTGCATGGATCAGGACGTGTTTGTGAACGCCGTGGGTGGTGTGCGCATCAGCGAACCTGCGGCTGATTTGGCGGTGATGCTGTCCATCACCTCGTCGCTCAGAGGCAAGCCGCTGCCCAAGGGTTTCATCGCGTTTGGCGAGGTCGGATTGGCGGGCGAAGTCCGCCCTGCGCCGCGCGGGCAGGAGCGCTTGAAGGAAGCCGCCAAGCTGGGCTTTAGCGTTGCGGTGGTGCCCAAAGCCAATGCGCCGAAGAAGTCCGCCATGAAAGAGTTTGAAGGCATGACCATTCACGCGGTGGAGCGGATTGAAGATGCGATGAACCTGGTGCGCGGCTTGCAGTAAAAGCAAACCGCAGTCGTCTTACAATGATGCTATACATCACAGGAGCGTAAGAATGTCAATCCCTACCGCCACGCTTTCTAGCAAGTACCAAATCTCCATCCCCAAAGAAATCAGAGACAGCATGGATCTCAAGCCAGGTCAAAAACTGGCTTTTTTGTGCATTGGCAAATCGGTCTCATTGATGCCGCAGCCCCGTCTGGAAGATTTATTTGGTATTGGCAAGGGGGGTGATCCCACCGATTACCGAGACCGGGACACAAGACGGGAAGATATTTTGCCCCGGCTCAACGCCAGCCCAGTCGCCAAGCTTAAGCCCACAGTTCGTAAAACAGTTAAAAATGGTCGGAGCAAAGTTGCCGCATGAAGCTGCTGGACACTTGCGTTTGGATTGAAATCGTTTTGGGCAGCCCGCTGGGTGTGCAATTCAATGCGTTGCTGTCAAACAAACAAAGCGTGTTGGTTCCAAGCATGGTTCAGTTTGAATTGCGCCGTTGGGCGCTGCGTGAATATGGGGTTTCACGCGCCAACCATATCGTCCTGGCATTGCGCGAGGCGATGGTAGTGCAGACTGGTGAACGTGTGGCGTTCTTGGCAGCGGATCTGGCGCGCGCTCATAAACTCCACGCCCTTGATGCACTGATTTACGCCACCGCAATAGAGCACGATGCAGAACTGGTGACGGTTGATTCACATTTCAAAGGCCTGCCGCAAGTCGACTACACGCCCAAAGTGACGTAAGTCCATGCCGCGCGACCTTTTCACCCAACCGCTGTTCAGCCCCAAACTGATCAAAACACGCTTTCCCGCGCTACCGCTGCCTGACGCGCACCGGGAGGCGATTGCCCAGTGGGCGCTTGCCCTTAAAGGTGGTTTAGGAAAGACCAAAGAAGAGGCGATTCGCACCAGCTTCTTACGCCTGTTTTTTGCAGATTTGCTGGGCTACATGCTGGTGGGCGGCTCGCACACGGGTGTGTGGACGCTTGACCTGGAAACCCAGGCTTCGCGCGGCGCGGTAGATGCTTGTTTGGGCACTTTCACCCACGGCCAGCGGCAAACCGTTGCGCCTTTTGAGCTCAAAGGCCCCAAAACCAGCAATCTTGATGCACTCATGCCCGGCCGCTACAAAAGCCCTGTGCAGCAAGCCTGGGAATACGCCAACGACCTGCCCGGTAGCCAGTTTGTACTGGTCAGCAACTGCGATGAGATTCGCCTCTACGCTCTGGGCTATGGCCGCGCCGTGTATGAAAGCTGGACAGCCGCCGAGCTGCTCCAGCCAGAGCGCTACGCCAGTTTTGTAGGCCTCCTCAAGGCCGACAACTTGCTCAGTAACGCCACGCAAGACCTGCTCAAAGCCAATGCAGCGGCTGAAAAAGACATCACCCAGGCGCTGTACAACGACTACAAAACCCTGCGCCAAGAGCTCATCATCGGCCTGCATCACCTGAACCCGGGCGTTGCCTTTACCAATCTGGTGGCGCATTCTCAAAAGCTGATTGACCGCCTGCTGTTCATCGCCTTTGCTGAAAGCCGGGGCTTGCTGCCGCAGGGTTCGATCAAACGCGCCGCGACCGAGGTCAACCCCTACAACCCACTGCCGCTGTGGACCAATTTTGTTGGCCTGTTCAAAGCGGTGGACGTGGGCAATCCGTACCTGAAGATACCGCCTTACAACGGCGGCCTGTTTGCGCCCGATGCCGCGCTTGATGGCTTGACGGTCAGCGACAAACTGGTCAAAAGCTTCACCAAGCTGGCGGGCTACGACTACGCGCAAGAAGTCAGCGTCACCGTGTTGGGGCGCATTTTTGAGCAAAGCATCAGCGACCTGGAGCGCATTGCCAGCGCGGGCGATGTGTCGCAGTTCACCCTGACGGCCAACGCCAGCAGCCCGTCGAGCAAAAGCAGCGTAGATGGCAAACGCAAGCGCGACGGCGTGGTCTACACGCCCGACCACATCACCCGCTTCATCGTTGAGCAAACCGTGTACCCGGTCATCATTGAGCGGTTTTTTGCGCTACAAAGCACTTTTTA
>JANOTE010000358.1:0-2086 GCA_031416195.1 Rhodoferax sp. | reverse complement strand
GCCCGCGAGCAAATTGTTGACCAGTTTGGTGCGTGCGCCGTCGCCCGGCTTTTCGCTGATGCGAAATACGTTGCTCGACAGCGCGTTGATCAGGCTTTGGTGGCGTGCAAACACGTGCTCAGCACAGGCCACCATCAGGCTCATCGTGCCCTCTGCGGCGCGCACGGGGCCGCCGGACATTGGCGCATCAATGGTGTGGATGCCCATCGGAACAAGCTCTTTGGCAAATTGCTCAACATCAGACGGAGCAAGCGTTGGGCACAGCATCACGGTATGGCCCAGTGGCATGGCTGCGGCGATGCCGTTCGGGCCAAACAGTACGTCGCAGGTCTGCGCGGCATCGACCACACAGATGATCGTCGCTATTGATTTAGTTGCTTCATATGCAATATCTGCGGGAGCTAGAGCACCAAATGACTTCAGATTCTGAACTTTCGCAGGATCCATGTCATCAACAGCCACTGGCCAGCCCTTGGACAACAAGTTGCGCGCCATGCCGGCACCCATGTTGCCCACGCCGATGATTGAAACCTGATAGGTCATGTCTTAACCAAACGCTTGGATTTGGCAATCGACATCAAGATTCCGAGCCCCAGCCCCAGCGTCACCATCGCCGTGCCGCCGTAACTGATGAACGGCAATGGCACACCGACGACGGGCAATATGCCGCTGACCATGCCCATGTTGACGAACGCATAAGTGAAAAAGATGAGGGTGATGGCGCCTGCCAGCAAACGCGAAAACAGCGTGGAAGCCTCCAACGCGATCGTCAAGCCCCGCAGAATCAGGAATGCGAACGCTGTGATCAACGCCAGGTTTCCAGCCAATCCAAACTCTTCAGAAAATGCGGCAAAAATGAAGTCAGGGGTGCGCTCGGGGATAAATTCCAGATGCGTTTGCGTGCCCTGCATGAAACCCTTGCCCCACACCCCGCCCGAGCCAATCGCAATCATGCCCTGAATGATGTGAAAACCTTTGCCCAGTGGGTCACGCCCAGGATCCAGCAGGGTGCAGATGCGCTGCTGCTGGTACTCGCGTAACAGCGGCCAACTCACACCCTCAGCGCAAAGCTGTAGCTCAAAGAGCACCAGCAAAACGGCAGCAATCAGGCCGATGAGTACAGGTGGCGCAATCCAGCGCCACTTCAGTCCGGCGAAGAAAATCACCGCTAAACCTGCCACCATTACCAAGACGGCGGTGCCCAAATCAGGCTGGCGCACGATCAGGCCCACCGGGATGGCCAGCAACAGCAGGGCCGCGCCGAAGTCGATCGGCCGCAGTTGCCCCTCGCGCTTTTGAAACCACCAGGCCAGCATCAGCGGCATGGCGATTTTCATGATTTCGCTGGGCTGGATGACGATGCCAACATTGACCCAGCGGCGCGCGCCCTTTTTGGTGATGCCAAAGACCGCCACCGCGATCAGCAGTGCCACGCCAAAGAGGTAAAGCGGCACAGCCAGTCGCATCAACCGCTGCGGCGGAATCTGCGCGACAAAAAACAGGCAAGCACCCGCGATGAGCATGTTGCGCCCATGATTCGCAAATTGGCTGCCGTGGTCGTGCCCGCTGGAGTACATGGTGATCAGGCCCGCGGACCCCAGCACGACGATGGCAAACGCCAACAGGCCATCAAAACCCTGAAAGCGGCGAACGATTCTCGATAGGAGGGAGCGTCTTTCAAAATTGACGGTCATACCCGGATTATCGTTCTCCCCCAGGCGGCGTTAAAAAGTAGATCAACGCTGCAGATCAGCGGCCCAGTTCTTTGAGGTAGGTCGCACGCGCAGCAACAGCGGTGTCGGTAAAGTCGGAAAACAGGCCGTCAATCCCGGCCCTGAAAAACTGCAGGTACTCGGCCGCAGGGGTTTTGTAGTCAAAGGTCAAGCGGCCTGCTTCGTTGCGGAATGTCCAAGTGTGTACGAACAGGCCCGCTTTGTGGGCATCAGCAATCAGGCTGGTGGCTGGCTGGGCGATGGTGTCGGCGTAGTTCACAGCGCCATCGCCGATGAGATCCAACATCTTGCCCGCTGCGTCAAATGTTCCTTTGACGGGCACGATGTACGGCTTCCAGGGGGCTACACCATCG
>JANOTE010000357.1:0-4593 GCA_031416195.1 Rhodoferax sp. | reverse complement strand
CGCAGAATCAGAGCATTGTTGTTGGTGAACGCCACATGATTGCGGGTCTCGATGACCTGGAAGTTGATGGTGTAGTTGTGCGTGCCACTTGCATCCAGCGTACCTCCTCCATTCAGTGCGGCGGGGATCGTGTAACTCGTCGAGGCGGGATTGATCGCGACGCTGTGAATGACATTTTTTGTGCCATTGGGCAGGTTGGGTCCGCTGCGATCAAAAATATTGACGCGAAAGCCGTCTGGCACGACGCCATTCGGAATGACCCAACTGATGGTCGGTGTCGCCGCCGTAGCGCCCTGCGTAATTGTTACGCTCACAGGGAACGGGACCCGGTTGGCAATTGCGCCTGCATTGTCGAGCAGGGAAGGACCGGTCACGCTGAGCAGGTCGGCACCGTTGCGGAAGTTAAAAGTCCAAGGCGACGCAATTCGGGCGTTGCTGAAAGCCGTCGTGTTGGCACAGAAATTCTGATTGACTGCTAAAGGTGAACACTGGGTAGTTCCCGTAATGAAACCCGTTGGTGAATACACCCCCTGCAAGGTCGTGCCTTGTGAACCACCCACGATGTCAGCCCCGAATTGGAAAAGTTCTCCCGAGCCGATTCCTACGTCATTCAGACCACGCGTGTCGCGAAACATGTTCAGGGTATTGGGTACCAGCGTAATGGGCGCTGCCCACGCAGAAGCTATTCCCCCGCCCAAATTCAGCAATGTAATTCCAGCAGCAAATGCAAGTGCCCGCACAGGTTTCAGACGCGTCATGATGTCCTCCATGTGGCTTGACTTTTTGATGGCGCTTTGGGCCCCCAAAGCGTTCATTTGAATGTTACTCAAGCCAAGTACGCACCACGCAATTTTTGCGCCTGAAAATTATTGCCGTTTTAAATCAGGCACTTGATTCAATCGCAATGTGTGGCTGTCGGGTATCTGTAAAGTATTTCGACACTACTCTGCTCAGTCAATCAGCCAGCTCGCTCAGCCGCACGGAGATTTCAGGCGCTGCTTCAGGGCAAGCGACATCGTTGGCCGACAGCCTGCGCATCAGGCGGTACAGGCCATCGACCGGCTCGCGGTACACCAGCAACTCGTTGCGGCCCACATCCAGCAGCCATACCTCGGGGATGTTGTGGCGGGCGTACAAATTGAGTTTGACATCGCGGTCGTAGTCGAGCGTGGTGTCAGACACCTCCACGATCAGCAACACGTCCATTGCCGTGGGCAGGGCGTTCATGTAGCTGCCCGGTTTGAGCAGCATCAGGTCGGGTTGGGGTTCGTTGCGGTCGCCCAGGACCACCGGGTTTTGGATGCCAAGGCGCTGTGATGCGCAGCGACAATGTGCTATATATATAGCAGCATACTGTGCAATTTATACGGGAGCCATAGGCCTATTTAATTCGTATTTTCATGATTTTTGACGATTTCGGTAGATAAATTAACTTGTAGGTTAATTTTTAAGTAAAAATCGACCACAAATGTAGTAAAATGGTGGATTCTGCAAACGCAGTTCGTTCATAACCCGTCGTTACACTGTGGCGCGGTACTCTCGCCCCGGTCGATTCAACAGCGCTTGCATGTCAAAAAAAATACGCCTCCTTCTGGCCGCCTTGGCCATCCTGATCGTGATGGCGGCGCTTTGGGCGCTCAAGCCGTGGCAACCGGGCAGCGCGTCTCCCAGCCAGGTCGAAATTGGCAGCCAGCAGCCGTTTGCCTGGGTTGATTGCAAGGCGCGCCTGTTTGACGGTGCGCCTGCGGTGGCAGTGATGTTCACGCAGCCGCTGGCGGGCTCGCAGGACTGGGGCAAGCTGATCAAAGCCAGCGAGGGCGAGACGCCGTCCAGCGCCCGGCCGCTGGAGGCCCGCTGGGTGCTGGGCGACAACCCGCGCATGCTGTATTTGCCGCATGTCACTCCTGATCGCACTTACCACATCGCGCTCAACCCGGCGCTGGCCGCAGCCGCCAGCGGTACGCTGGGCGTGGCGCAGAACTGCAGCGTGAAGAGCGAGGCGATGTCGACTTCGGTCTACTTTGCCAGCCGCGGCGTGGTTCTGCCCGCTGGGCAGAACGGCGGCTTGCCGGTGGTAACGGTCAACACCCCCGAAGTGGACGTGCAGTTCCTGCGCATTGAGGCCGCTTCGCTGCCGGCGTTTCTGGAGCAGGTGGGTGGGCGCAGAGAAAACCCCACTGGCGCGCAGGCACTCAACGAGAACCAAGAGGGCTTTGACGAGAGCGGCTACGGTGATGTCAATCGCCGCTTGAAAGGCCGCGTGCCAGGCTTTCAGCTTGACGAATTGCGGGCGCTGTCCACCAGCGTATATGTGTCGCGCTTCGCCACCGACGCGCGGCCGAACCGCCGCAATGTGAGTTTTGTGCCGGTTGAAAAAATCAAGGAGCTACAGGAGCCGGGCATTTACGTGGCCGTGATGAATCCGCCTGGCCGCTTTGGGCAGGACTACCAGGTGACGTATTTTTATGTGACCGATATCGGCCTGCACGTGCGCCGCCATGCCGCGCAAACCGATGTCTTCACCACCTCGCTCAAAAGCGGCGAAGCGCTGCGCGGTGTCGAGCTGACGCTGATTGATGATGCTGCGCCCGGGCTGCCTGCCAAGCGGCTCGGCAGCGCCGCAAGCCACCGCCTATGCGCGCTGGCCGACCTTGCTGCAACCGTGGATCGAGACGGCTCAGCGCAGCGAAGTTGAACGCTTGCAAAGCGGGCCGCCCTGCGCACGCCAGGCCCCCAGCCGCAGCCTGCGCATCACCGGTCTGGAGAGCGGCAGCGTTTTGCACGCCGTGCCGGGGCGCACCAGCGTCGCCGTGCAACTGCAGGCGCTGGGCACAACAGAGGCGGTGCATTGGCTGCTCGATGGACGCCTGGTCGGCACCACGCAGACGCTGCAAGCGAACGCGCGAGACAGCGACTCGCCCCACCCAGCCCTGCGCCTCGCGTTAAGCGGCCCCGGCCAACACGCCCTGACCGCCCTTGACGCGGCGGGACGCTACGAGCAGGTGCTGTTTTCGGTGCGCTGAACCCGGTTGATAGGGGAGCGGTGTCAGTGGATGCCAAGCCTGCCCGAGGGTGAATCAAAAATACGGATTGACTGGCGGGATACGTCTACGACAGCCAGCGCATCAGTCGATCAAAAAATTAAAACCAATAGCACGTTATGCAATTGATACGAGGGCTAGAAGCCTGAAAAACGCTTAAATTTAGTTAATTTTCGTATTTTTCAAAAAAATTAACTCAAAGGTTAATTTTAACCGGTTTGATCATGAATCTGCCAATCACCCTTACGCCGCTCTCACGCCGCTCTCAGATCGTCCTCAGGTGGTCTTGAGCCCCTTGAGCAAACTCTTGCCGCGCGAATCGGCCGCGTTCAAAAGCCCTGCGGGGGGTGCTGATTCGAGCTTGCCGCGCGCAGCGCCGGTCGCACACCCCGAGGCGAAGGTGGCATTCACGTCCGATCCGCTGGAACCCGCCAGCGCGAAGCAGGCCTGGCCCAGCTTGGTGTTGAGCGGCTTGAAGACGGCCTCTTCAATGATGTCAGACGCGCTGCCGTCCGCCAGTTGGAGCTGGAACTTGCCGATGTCAGGAAGCCACTGCACATCCAGCACCTGGCGTATGCCGCGCAGCTCGCGCAGCACCAAGTCGGTGGTCTGCTTGTCGGGCAGGCCAGTGATTTTGAGGTTCGTCTTGCGGGTGCCAAACGTGAAATGCTGCAGGAAGAAGCCTTTGGAGAATTCATCGCCCACCATCTTGCCGATGTCGGCCAGTGCCTGGTCTTCTGAAGTCCAGCTCTGGCCTTTGGGCATGATGGTGTTGAGATAAATCTCTTCACCGGTGTTTTTGTCCACCGCCTTGATAGTCCAGGAGGTCAGCACGGTTTTGGTGACGGTCAGGCCCGAGGCCTGCAGCTTCATCGACAGTTGCTTGAGCTTGGCCTCGCCTTGAATGGCGAAGTCGGCGGTTTGGGCCTTGGGGCCGGTCAACTGCTGCGCGTCAGACGACCAGACCCGAAAGCCGAAGGATTTAATGCGTTCTTTGAGCACATTTTCGGCCAGCACCGAGCGCGCTGAGGGGAGGATCTGCGCTGTGTCCGCGTTGGCAATGCTCATGTTGATGGAGACTTTGGGGTCGCCGTTGTTGCGGATGAAGTCCACGCGCTCGTCCTTGGAGAGCTGGTTCAGCGATTTTTGCACCGCGCGCATCTTGATCACTGCGCGGGTTTCGGTCTCGATCAGGCCGTCCTTGCCGCTGGTCGCGGCCCCTTCGTGCAGCACGGACTGGATGAAGCTGCCCGATTGCGACAGCAGTTTTTGCTCCAGCACGGCATAGTTTTTGTTCAGTGAGCTTTTGTCCACATACAGGGCCAGTGCCTTTTCAACCAACTGGCGCGATGCATCGGCCCGCGCTTCACTTTGTGCGGCGTTGGCATCGCCGTTGAATTTCGGGTCTTTGGGATCGACCAGGCCCAGGGCGCTGATGATCAGCGTGCCGGGCTCTTGCGCCGCTTCGGCACCTGCGGCAACCGTGGGTGCAGAAGGTGCAGCAGGTGCGGCTGGCGTGGACACAGAGGGTGTTGGTGTTGTGATGACGGGT